>NZ_JBQZXC010000015.1:0-48661 GCF_053555815.1 Shigella sp. SIG6
AGGCTTCTACGTATCAGGTCAAAATCATTGGCCATTGTGGAGGTGTCTGATTCATCTCTTCTATCATCACCGACTCGATGTTGTGCCAGATAGCGGTGATGTCCGCCATTGTGATGCCAAGCAACCCCATTGCGAACCAACAGGCGGAAACAACGCCCAGACCGCTGCTGATCACTGCAAACCCGACATAATCAGACCGACGAAAACGGATGTTGAGTGTGCTGGCCAGAAACATCATTACGGCACTAAGAAGTTGCCAGCGAAGAAGAACCACGCCAGTGGTGAGGGTAGCCATCAAACAATTCCTCTGAAAAGAGCCGATGCCCTGGACAGCGCGGCGTTGTTCACGGGAGGCGTGGTACACTCTGGCTATCGCGGGGCTTGCAGAACACAAAAATGAAACACTCTGTTTGTTTCATTAATTTTGTGAACTATATCACAATTGATTGTTTGTTAGCCATATTAGGCCGTGACTTTTATTGCTGTACAGATTATGTGGTTTTTCAGTGGCATTAAGGGCATATCTTCCCGCCGCCTCTGTATTCCTGTAGAAAATTAATTTTGAATATCAATGAATTATTTTCATCCAGGTGACGATTAAAAAGGTATCAATTTCAAATCAGGCAAAAGTGCTATTTATACCGTAAGATTTATCTAAAGACGTCGGTAGCCAGGGTTTCACCTTGCAATGGCCGGGTATAAACAGGCAGGAAATTGATAGCAATGAGTCATCGTGCACGACACCAATTACTGGCGTTGCCGGGCATTATCTTTTTAGTTCTCTTTCCCATCATTCTTTCGCTATGGATTGCCTTCCTTTGGGCAAAATCAGAAGTGAATAATCAGCTCCGAACCTTTGCTCAACTGGCACTGGATAAATCCGAGCTGGTCATTCGCCAGGCAGATTTAGTGAGCGATGCAGCTGAACGCTATCAGGGGCAAGTTTGCACTCCAGCCCATCAAAAGCGAATGTTGAATATTATTCGTGGCTATCTTTATATTAATGAATTGATCTATGCCCGTGATAACCATTTTTTATGCTCATCGCTGATAGCGCCTGTAAACGGCTATACGATTGCACCGGCCGATTATAAGCGTGAACCTAACGTTTCTATCTATTATTACCGCGATACGCCTTTTTTCTCTGGCTATAAAATGACCTATATGCAGCGGGGAAATTATGTGGCGGTTATCAACCCTCTCTTCTGGAGTGAAGTGATGTCTGATGACCCGACATTGCAATGGGGTGTGTATGATACGGTGACGAAAACCTTTTTCTCGTTAAGCAAAGAGGCCTCGGCAGCAACGTTTTCTCCGCTGATTCATTTGAAGGATTTAACCGTACAAAGAAATGGCTATTTATATGCGACAATTTATTCGACAAAACGCCCAATTGCAGCCATTGTTGCGACTTCATATCAACGTCTTATAACCCATTTTTATAATCATCTTATTTTTGCGTTGCCCGCCGGTATTTTGGGGAGTCTTGTTCTGCTATTACTCTGGCTACGTATTCGACAAAACTATTTATCTCCCAAACGTAAATTGCAACGCGCCCTCGAAAAACATCAACTTTGTCTTTATTACCAGCCAATAATCGATATCAAAACAGAAAAATGTATCGGCGCTGAAGCGTTGTTACGTTGGCCTGGTGAGCAGGGGCAAATAATGAATCCGGCAGAGTTTATTCCGCTGGCAGAAAAGGAGGGGATGATAGAACAGATAACTGATTATGTTATTGATAATGTCTTCCGCGATCTGGGCGCGTACCTGGCAACACATGCCGATCGCTATGTTTCTATTAACCTGTCGGCCTCCGATTTTCATACGTCACGGTTGATAGCGCGAATCAATCAGAAAACAGAGCAATACGCGGTGCGTCCGCAGCAAATTAAATTTGAAGTGACTGAGCATGCATTTCTTGATGTCGAAAAAATGACGCCGATTATTCTGGCTTTCCGCCAGGCTGGTTACGAAGTGGCAATTGATGATTTTGGTATTGGCTACTCTAACTTGCATAACCTTAAATCATTGAATGTCGATATTTTGAAAATCGATAAATCGTTTGTTGAAACGCTGACCACCCACAAAACCAGTCATTTGATTGCGGAACACATCATCGAGCTGGCGCACAGCCTGGGGTTAAAAACGATCGCTGAAGGCGTCGAAACTGAGGAGCAGGTTAACTGGCTGCGCAAACGCGGCGTGCGCTATTGCCAGGGATGGTTTTTTGCGAAGGCGATGCCGCCGCAGGTGTTTATGCAATGGATGGAGCAATTACCCGCGCGGGAGTTAACGCGCGGGCAATAAAACTACAGGCGGTGGCGATAATCGCTGGGAGTGCGATCAAACTGCCGACGGAAAACGCGGGAGAAGGTCTGCTGCGAGACATAACCCAGGTCCATTGCGATATCAAAAATCGGACGCTCGGTGGTGCGCAACTCAACGGCGGCCAGTAACAGGCGGCGTTGGCGAATGTAATCGCCAAGCGTCTGATGCGTCACCGTGCGGAACATCCGTTGCAAGTACCACTTTGAATAGCCTGATTTTTTTGCGACGACATCAATGTTAAGCGGCTGGTCAATATGCACGTCAATCCATGCGATAAGATCCTGAATAATTTTCTGATGGGACATAAATCTGCCTCTTTTCAGTGTTCAGTTCGTTAATTCATCTGTTGGGGAGTATAATTCCTCAAGTTAACTTGAGGTAAAGCGATTTATGGAAAAGAAATTACCCCGCATTAAAGCGCTGCTAACCCCTGGCGAAGTGGCGAAACGCAGCGGTGTGGCGGTATCGGCGCTGCATTTCTATGAAAGCAAAGGGTTGATTACTAGTATCCGTAACAGCGGCAATCAGCGGCGATATAAACGTGATGTGTTGCGATATGTCGCAATTATCAAAATCGCTCAGCGTATTGGCATTCCGCTGGCGACCATTGGTGAAGCGTTTGGCGTGTTGCCAGAAGGGCATACGTTAAGTGCGAAAGAGTGGAAACAGCTTTCGTCCCAATGGCGAGAAGAGTTGGATCGGCGCATTCATACCTTAGTGGCGCTGCGTGACGAACTGGACGGATGTATTGGTTGTGGCTGCCTTTCGCGCAGTGATTGCCCGTTGCGTAACCCGGGCGACCGCTTAGGAGAAGAAGGTACCGGCGCACGCTTGCTGGAAGATGAACAAAACTAAAGCGCCACAAGGACAAGCTGACTCATCGTTAACTATGGGGCCGGGGTGAGGGTAAATATTTGCACTGGTGCTGCCTGTTCCCCTCACCCTAACCCTCTCCCCGAAGGGGCGAGGGGACTGATCGAGCTCTTTTGGAATTATCCGCAAACACAAAACTAAAGCGCCACAAGGGCGCTTTAGTTTGTTTTCCGGTCTTTGTCTTTCTCTCTATCCCGCTGGAACACAGGAGGGTTTCCCCCGACGTCAACACACCTCATTCGAGCACGTGGTGGAGGTTCCGGTTGGTGTTGATGCTTTAATTGTATGTCACCGACGTTTCTTCGCCAGTGTAAAAGTATACTTTTTAGCCGCAATATTTTTGTCATCTCAGACGATTTTTTATCGCAATCCAGAACGGTATACGGCTCGATAACGCTGCAATCTTGCACATCGACGAGAACGTTTGCGCATCAATTGCCTGGTTTTTCATCGTCAAGACAATAAAAGAGAAAAAAGCAGCAAACTTCGGTTGAAAAAGCCGCTATGATCGCCAGATAATCGTTTGCTTTTTTTTACCACCCGTTTTGTATGCGCGGAGCTAAACGTTTGCTTTTTTGCGACGCACCAAATTGCCGCAAACCTGGAGCAGGAAGATAACGTTTCGCTGGCAGGGGATTGTCCGCCACGCATCTTGACGAAAATTAAACTCTCAGGGGATGTTTTCTTATGTCTACGCCATCAGCGCGTACCGGCGGTTCACTCGACGCCTGGTTTAAAATTTCACAACGTGGAAGCACTGTCCGTCAGGAAGTGGTTGCCGGGTTAACAACGTTTCTGGCGATGGTCTACTCGGTCATCGTCGTTCCAGGTATGTTGGGTAAAGCAGGCTTCCCGCCTGCGGCAGTTTTCGTTGCAACCTGTCTGGTTGCCGGACTCGGTTCTATCGTGATGGGTCTGTGGGCTAATCTGCCGTTGGCGATTGGTTGCGCCATCTCCCTGACGGCGTTTACCGCATTCAGCCTGGTGCTGGGGCAACATATTAGCGTACCTGTCGCTCTGGGTGCCGTGTTCCTGATGGGTGTGCTGTTTACGGTAATTTCTGCCACGGGTATCCGTAGCTGGATTTTGCGCAACTTGCCGCACGGTGTGGCGCACGGCACGGGGATCGGTATCGGTCTGTTCCTGCTGCTCATTGCCGCTAATGGTGTCGGTCTGGTGATTAAAAACCCGCTTGATGGTCTGCCCGTTGCGCTGGGTGATTTCGCGACCTTCCCGGTGATTATGTCACTGGTAGGTCTGGCGGTGATCATCGGCTTGGAAAAACTGAAAGTCCCTGGTGGCATTCTGCTGACCATTATCGGTATCTCAATTGTCGGTTTGATCTTCGATCCTAACGTCCATTTCTCCGGCGTTTTCGCCATGCCTTCATTGAGCGATGAAAACGGCAATTCACTGATTGGCAGCCTGGACATTATGGGCGCGCTGAATCCTGTAGTCCTGCCAAGCGTTCTGGCGCTGGTGATGACGGCAGTATTTGATGCCACCGGAACTATCCGCGCTGTCGCCGGCCAGGCGAACCTGCTGGATAAAGATGGGCAGATCATCGACGGCGGGAAAGCACTGACCACTGACTCCATGAGCAGCGTTTTCTCTGGCCTGGTGGGTGCAGCTCCGGCAGCGGTATACATCGAGTCTGCGGCGGGTACGGCGGCGGGCGGTAAAACCGGGTTGACGGCTATCACCGTTGGCGTGCTGTTCCTGCTGATTCTGTTCCTCTCTCCGCTTTCTTACCTCGTTCCGGGGTATGCAACGGCTCCGGCGCTGATGTACGTTGGCCTGCTGATGCTGAGCAACGTGGCGAAAATCGACTTTGCTGATTTTGTTGATGCGATGGCGGGTCTGGTTACGGCGGTATTCATCGTGCTGACCTGTAACATCGTAACAGGCATCATGATCGGCTTCGCGACTCTGGTGATTGGTCGTCTGGTTTCCGGTGAATGGCGCAAGTTGAACATCGGTACGGTCGTTATCGCCGTGGCGCTGGTGACCTTCTATGCGGGTGGCTGGGCTATCTAATCTTTCATCGGATTCTGAAAACGGGTGGCAATGGCTGCCCGTTTTTATTTTCTCTGCACATTGTGTGAGCTTTTGCGATATTCTGAAAAAATGAGAATTCAGGCATAACGTCTTTCTCAGATCATAAAAAACATCGCAAACAGGGAACGCATGGAAATCTTCTTCACCATACTGATAATGACCCTCGTGGTCTCGCTGTCCGGGGTGGTCACTCGTGTCATGCCCTTTCAGATCCCGCTTCCGCTTATGCAAATCGCCATCGGTGCGCTACTGGCGTGGCCGACGTTTGGTTTGCATGTGGAGTTTGATCCTGAACTCTTTTTAGTCTTGTTTATCCCGCCGTTGCTGTTCGCTGATGGCTGGAAAACGCCGACCCGTGAATTTCTCGAACATGGTCGAGAGATTTTCGGCCTCGCGCTGGCGCTGGTGGTGGTCACCGTGGTCGGCATTGGCTTCCTTATTTACTGGGTGGTGCCGGGCATTCCGCTGATCCCCGCCTTTGCGCTGGCGGCGGTACTTTCTCCGACCGATGCTGTGGCGCTCTCCGGGATTGTTGGCGAAGGGCGCATCCCGAAAAAAATCATGGGCATTTTGCAGGGCGAAGCGTTGATGAATGACGCTTCCGGCCTGGTGTCGTTGAAGTTTGCCGTGGCAGTGGCGATGGGGACGATGATCTTCACTGTCGGCGGTGCGACGGTCGAATTTATGAAAGTAGCCATTGGCGGTATTCTTGCCGGTTTTGTGGTGAGCTGGCTGTATGGTCGCTCGCTGCGATTCCTCAGCCGCTGGGGCGGTGATGAACCCGCGACGCAGATCGTTCTGCTGTTCTTGCTGCCATTCGCTTCTTATCTGATTGCCGAACATATTGGCGTTTCGGGCATCCTCGCTGCGGTTGCCGCCGGGATGACCATCACCCGCTCCGGTGTGATGCGCCGTGCGCCACTGGCAATGCGCCTGCGCGCAAACAGCACCTGGGCGATGCTGGAATTTGTCTTTAACGGCATGGTGTTCCTGCTGTTAGGTCTGCAACTGCCGGGTATTCTGGAGACGTCGCTGATGGCGGCAGAAATCGACCCTAACGTCGAAATCTGGATGCTGTTTACCGATATTATTCTGATATATGCGGCGCTGATGCTGGTCCGTTTCGGCTGGCTGTGGACGATGAAAAAGTTCAGCAACCGCTTCCTGAAGAAGAAGCCGATGGAGTTTGGTTCGTGGACCACACGAGAAATCCTGATCGCGTCTTTCGCTGGGGTGCGTGGGGCGATCACTCTGGCCGGTGTGCTCTCAATCCCGCTGCTCTTGCCGGATGGTAACGTCTTCCCGGCGCGCTATGAGCTGGTGTTCCTGGCGGCTGGCGTCATTCTCTTCTCGCTGTTTGTCGGCGTGGTGATGTTGCCTATTCTGCTACAACACATTGAAGTCGCGGACCATTCACAACAATTGAAAGAAGAACGTATTGCGCGAGCGGCAACGGCAGAAGTGGCGATTGTGGCGATCCAGAAAATGGAGGAGCGTCTGGCGGCGGATACCGAAGAGAATATCGATAACCAGTTGCTTACGGAGGTCAGTTCTCGCGTCATTGGTAACCTGCGTCGTCGCGCCGATGGACGTAACGACGTTGAAAGTTCCGTGCAGGAAGAGAACCTTGAGCGTCGCTTCCGTCTGGTGGCATTGCGTTCTGAACGTGCTGAACTGTACCACCTGCGCGCCACGCGGGAGATCAGCAACGAAACGCTGCAAAAATTACTGCACGATCTCGATTTGCTTGAAGCGTTGCTAATTGAGGAAAATCAGTAAGCCGAAAGCGACGTAACCAGGCCCGAGGTAATCTGAAAAAGGTGCAATCTTTTGCACCTTTAACAGGTTAGCTCGGGCGAACATTCATGATTCTAAAACAAATAAGTTATCTCTCTTGTAAAGTCAATTCATTGGCTGTTCTTCGACTTAACCTCAATCTGCGTGTTGCATAATATCTGCAGTAATCTTCATAGCGACTGCATTAATATTATCCTCAGTTTGTGACATGCCAGTATGAGAGGTACAATCTTCTTCAAAGAATTTCTGTAGTGTTACCAGGGTATCACTATCAATGGAGATATTTTCCTCCCCACGGAGAATGGAAATGCCCATTCCCTGGACGCTAGCCTCATCGAAATTAACCCGATAGAGACGGGTATTAAACATACAGGCTTTTGTTAAAATAGAACAGTTGAAATGGCAGTTGTTTAAATTGGCATTATTAAAATTAACATTAGCCATATTAGAGCCGGTACATATAACCATTTCGAGGAATGTATTTGTCAGCCACGTACAAAAGAGTTTGCTATCAATTAAGTTTATATTCTGGAGGATTGCTTTGTTCAGATTGACGCGAGACAGATCAGCATGTTCAAAGTTAATTAAATCGAGTTTAGAGAAACTAAGGTCGGCTTTAAATAAATTAACATATGGCGCTATTACTTTATAAAGATTTACCTCAGCCATGTACGCCATATAAAAATTTGAATAGTCAAGGAAGGTATTTTTAATATTGGCTCTATTCATTGCTGCATTGTAGAATTGAACATGCATAGCGGAGCATGCATTTAGAGTTCCGTCGGCCATTTTTATCTGAGCGAAATTTGAGTCATCGAGAATACAATTATCAAAAAGTATTTTTTCCATTATGGCGTAATAAAAATTCGTTTTATACATATTACAGTCCTGGAAAATAGCGTTTTGTAGTCTGCAACCTGCAAAATTCGAATTGGATAAATCTTCATCTTTAATCACGATACCCTTCAGGCTAAGGTGTGAAAAATCGTAACCACCATTTACTATCTGTGGAATTTCGATAGTATTATTATGGACGGCGACATTATTTATAAAATATACCACCTTAATGGATACATCCTTTTCTTTACTAAGGTAAACTCTTCTCGTAATTCTATCGTCACATTTATTATTTGCATATAACGCTATATCTATAAAATATTTATGTATTTTCCTGTCCGTTTCTTTCGTGATTTTTCCTGATGGTAAACTATCATAAATTCTTTTCATTTTCTGAATCAAGCCTATCACTTTTTCATGATCATCTATTTTGAAAAGAGAGAGGGCTTTATTGTCAATTAACGTGTTTTTATGATGTTTGCTGTAATTATCTGATTTTGTTTTCTTTGTATGTGATGAACTTGTGATAGAGTGGTTATCGTTAATCTGGCAAAGAGGGAAAAACATATTATTTAAACCATTATAGCGCATAAAATATCCTTATAATTAACAAGAAAGAAAAGGCATATTCTCTGCATTATCATTTTCTACGACTGTCAAAAATCGCTCATTTTTTAATGAGTTTATTTGTTTAATATTATGGGAAAAGGTGATGCATGTTGGAGAGGAAGAGTATTCCCCGGTCAGGCGACCGGGGAAGGGGAGAGATTAATGTGCGCGGCCTTGCTCAACGCCAAAGCCGGTCTGGGAGCGGATAAACTGCGCGCGGAACAGTTCACGCTCGCGCGCCCCTTCCGCTGAGTTATCGGTTGCCGAGAAGAACCAGATGCCGAGGAATGCCACGCTGATAGAGAACAGCGCCGGGTATTCATACGGGAAGATGGCTTTTTCGTGACCGAGGATCTGTACCCAAATAGTCGGGCCGAGGATCATCAGCACCACTGCGGTAATCAGCCCCAGCCAGCCGCCCAGCATCGCGCCACGGGTAGTCAGTTTCGACCAGTACATGGAACAAATCAAGGCCGAGAAGCAGGACTTCATCAAAACGGTGATCCCGCAGTGGGAAGAGCAGGCACGTAAAAACGGTCTGTTAAGCCAATAACCCCGTTCCGCCTCGCAAGGGGCGGAAAACACAATGGAGTGAATATGAGCGTATTACGTTCGTTATTAACTGCTGGGGTGCTGGCGTCGGGCCTGTTGTGGAGCCTGAACGGAATTACCGCTACCCCTGCGGTGCAGGCATCTGGTGATCGCTACGAAGTTACCCAGCAGCGTAACCCGGATGCCGCCTGTCTGGACTGTCATAAACCAGATACCGAAGGTATGCATGGCAAACATGCTTCCGTTATCAACCCGAATAACAAATTGCCGGTCACCTGCACCAACTGTCACGGCCAGCCATCACCGCAACACCGCGAAGGGGTGAAAGATGTGATGCGCTTTAACGAGCCGATGTACAAGGTCGGAGAGCAGAACAGCGTCTGTATGTCCTGTCATCTGCCGGAACAGTTGCAAAAAGCGTTCTGGCCGCACGATGTCCACGTAACCAAAGTGGCGTGCGCCAGCTGCCATTCCCTGCATCCACAGCAAGATACGATGCAGACGTTAAGTGACAAAGGACGGATTAAGATTTGCGTCGATTGCCACAGCGATCAGCGCACCAATCCGAACTTTAACCCGGCGTCTGTTCCGTTGCTTAAGGAGCAGCCATGACCTGGTCTCGTCGCCAGTTTCTCACCGGCGTCGGCGTGCTGGCAGCCGTCAGCGGCACCGCAGGGCGCGTGGTGGCGAAAACGTTGAATATCAATGGGGTGCGTTACGGCATGGTGCATGACGAGTCGTTATGCATCGGCTGTACCGCCTGTATGGATGCTTGTCGGGAAGTGAACAAGGTGCCGGAAGGCGTCTCGCGCCTGACGATTATTCGTAGCGAGCCGCAGGGCGAATTTCCTGATGTGAAATATCGCTTCTTCCGTAAGTCTTGCCAGCACTGCGATCATGCGCCGTGCGTTGACGTCTGCCCGACCGGTGCGTCTTTTCGTGATGCCGCTAGCGGGATTGTCGATGTTAATCCTGATCTCTGCGTCGGTTGTCAGTACTGCATCGCCGCCTGTCCGTACCGCGTGCGCTTTATCCATCCGGTCACGAAGACGGCGGACAAATGCGATTTCTGTCGTAAGACCAATTTGCAGGCCGGTAAGCTTCCGCGTGCGTTGAAGCTTGCCCGACGAAGGCGCTGACGTTTGGCAATCTGGACGATCCTAACAGTGAGATTTCGCAACTGCTGCGCCAGAAGCCTACTTACCGC
Source organism: Shigella sp. SIG6 (assembly GCF_053555815.1). Classification (NCBI taxonomy): domain Bacteria; kingdom Pseudomonadati; phylum Pseudomonadota; class Gammaproteobacteria; order Enterobacterales; family Enterobacteriaceae; genus Shigella; species Shigella sp. SIG6. The sequence continues at coordinate 10,265 of NZ_JBQZXC010000015.1, forward strand.
TACAAGCTGGCGCTGGGAACCAAACCGAAGCTGTACCGCGTACCGTTTAAATACGGGGAGGTGAGCCAATGACGCAGACTTCCGCATTTCATTTTGAATCGCTGGTGTGGGACTGGCCGATTGCCATCTACCTGTTTTTGATTGGTATTTCTGCCGGTCTGGTGACGCTGGCCGTGCTGTTACGTCGCTTCTACCCGCAGGCGGGCGGTGCAGACAGTACGTTGCTGCGCACCACGCTGATTGTCGGGCCGGGCGCGGTGATCCTCGGTCTGTTGATCCTCGTCTTCCACCTGACAAGACCGTGGACCTTCTGGAAGCTGATGTTCCACTACAGTTTTACCTCGGTGATGTCGATGGGGGTGATGCTGTTTCAGCTCTACATGGTGGTGCTGGTGCTGTGGCTGGCGAAAATCTTTGAACATGATTTGCTTGCCCTGCAACAACGCTGGTTGCCGAAGCTGGGGATCGTGCAAAAGGTTCTGAGCCTGCTGACGCCCGTTCATCGCGGACTGGAAACGCTGATGCTGGTGTTGGCGGTGCTGCTGGGGGCTTATACCGGCTTTCTGCTGTCGGCGCTGAAATCGTATCCGTTCCTCAATAACCCGAGCCTGCCGGTGCTGCTCCTCTTCTCCGGCATCTCGTCCGGTGCGGCGGTGGCGCTGATCGCCATGGCGATACGCCAACGCAGTAACCCGCATTCCACGGAAGCGCACTTTGTTCACCGGATGGAAATCCCCGTGGTATGGGGTGAAATCTTCCTGCTGGTGGCGTTTTTTGTCAGTCTGGCGCTGGGCGATGACGGTAAAGTTCGTGCGCTGGTGGCGGCATTAGGTGGCGGTTTCTGGACGTGGTGGTTCTGGCTTGGTGTCGCCGGGCTGGGGCTGATTGTGCCAATGTTGCTCAAACCGTGGGTCAATCGCAGTTCCGGCATTCCTGCCGTGCTGGCGGCGTGTGGGGCCAGTCTGGTCGGCGTGTTGATGCTGCGCTTTTTCATTCTCTACGCCGGACAGTTGACGGTGGCGTAAGCCAGAAAAGAGGTGGTTTCTGGACGTATTCCTTCCTGAAGTCGGTTTTCTGGCGTTGTTGTTAAGTCTCGGGGTCAACGTGTTGACCCCGTTGACGGCCTTTGCGGGAGTGCGGTTGCGCTGGCCTGCCATGATGCGACTCACTTGCATCGGCATTCTGGCGCAGTTCGCGCTCCTGCTGCTCGCCTTTGGCGTACTGACGTATTGTTTTCTCATCAGCGATTTCTCGGTCATTTATGTCGCCCAACATAGCTACAGCCTGCTGTCGTGGGAACTCAAACTGGCGGCGGTGTGGGGCGGTCATGAAGGTTCGCTGCTGCTTTGGGTGCTGCTGCTTTCCGCCTGGAGCGCGCTGTTTGCCTGGCATTATCGGCAGCAAAGCGATCCGCTATTTCCGCTGACGCTAGCCGTTTTATCTCTCATGCTCGCCGCACTGCTACTGTTTGTGGTGCTGTGGTCCGATCCCTTCGTGCGGATATTTCCACCAGCAATCGAAGGCCGCGATCTCAATCCGATGCTGCAACATCCCGGTCTTATCTTTCATCCACCGCTGCTTTACCTTGGCTATGGCGGTTTGATGGTAGCGGCGAGCGTGGCGCTGGCGAGTCTACTGCGCGGCGAGTTTGATGCGGCCAGCGCCCGAATTTGCTGGCGCTGGGCGTTACCTGGCTGGAGTGCATTAACGGCGGGGATCATCCTCGGTTCCTGGTGGGCCTACTGCGAACTCGGCTGGGGCGGCTGGTGGTTCTGGGATCCGGTGGAAAACGCCTCTTTATTACCCTGGCTTTCTGCCACTGCGCTGCTGCACAGTTTGTCCCTGACACGCCAGCGGGGGATTTTCCGCCACTGGTCGCTGTTGCTGGCGATAGTTACTCTGATGCTGTCGCTGCTGGGCACCTTAATTGTCCGTTCTGGCATTCTGGTTTCGGTTCATGCGTTCGCACTGGATAACGTCCGCGCCGTGCCGTTGTTCAGCCTGTTTGCACTGATTAGCCTTGCGTCTTTGGCTCTGTATGGCTGGCGAGCGCGGGACGGTGGCCCGGCTGTGCGTTTTTCGGGGTTATCGCGGGAAATGTTAATCCTCGCTACGCTGTTGCTGTTTTGCGCAGTGCTACTGATCGTGCTGGTGGGAACGCTTTATCCGATGATTTACGGCCTGCTGGGCTGGGGACGCCTCTCCGTTGGCGCGCCGTATTTTAACCGCGCGACGTTACCGTTTGGTCTGTTGATGCTGGTGGTGATTGTGCTGGCGACGTTTGTCTCTGGCAAACGTGTGCAGCTTCCGGCGCTGGTAGCTCATGCTGGCGTGCTGTTATTTGCCGCGGGGATCGTGGTTTCCAGTGTCAGTCGTCAGGAGATCAGCCTGAATTTACAGCCGGGTCAGCAGGTGACGCTGGCAGGATACACCTTCCGTTTTGAGCGACTCGATCTGCAAGCCAGAGGCAATTACACCAGCGAAAAAGCGATAGTGGCGCTGTTTGACCATCAGCAACGCATTGGTGAATTAACGCCGGAGCGGCGTTTTTATGAAGCACGCCGTCAGCAAATGATGGAACCGTCAATTCGCTGGAACGGCATCCATGACTGGTATGCGGTCATGGGTGAAAAAACCAGAGCGGATCGTTACGCTTTTCGTTTGTATGTACAAAGCGGTGTGCGCTGGATCTGGGGGGGAGGATTGTTGATGATTGCGGGCGCATTGTTAAGCGGATGGCGGGGGAAGAAGCGCGATGAATAAAGGGCTTCTCACGCTACTGCTGTTATTTACCTGTTTTGCGCGCGCTCAGGTTGTAGACACCTGGCAATTCGCCAATCCGCAACAACAGCAACAGGCGTTAAATATTGCCAGCCAGTTACGTTGTCCGCAGTGCCAGAATCAAAACTTACTCGAATCCAATGCGCCGGTGGCGGTCAGTATGCGCCATCAGGTTTATAGCATGGTGTCGGAGGGGAAGAACGAAGTCGAAATCATTGGCTGGATGACCGAACGCTACGGAGATTTTGTTCGCTATAACCCACCGTTAACGGGTCAGACGCTGGTGTTGTGGGCGCTGCCAGTGGTGTTGTTATTGCTGATGGCACTGATCCTCTGGCGAGTGAGGGCTAAGCGATGAAACAGCCTCAAATACCGGTGAAAATGCTGACAACACTCACGATATTGATGGTATTCCTCTGTGTCGGCAGTTATCTGTTAAGCCCAAAATGGCAGGCGGTACGTGCGGAGTATCAGCGTCAGCGCGATCCGCTACATCAGTTTGCCAGCCAGCAAACCCCGGAAGCGCAGCTTCAGGCATTGCAGGATAAAATCCGCGCTAATCCACAAAACAGCGAACAATGGGCGTTACTGGGCGAGTACTATCTGTGGCAAAACGATTACAGCAATTCGCTGCTGGCGTATCGTCAGGCGTTGCAACTACGTGGTGAGAACGCTGAACTGTATGCGGCGCTGGCGACGGTGCTTTATTACCAGGCCAGCCAGCATATGACCGCCCAGACTCGCGCAATGATCGACAAAGCCCTCGCGCTGGACTCTAACGAAATCACCGCTCTGATGCTGCTGGCTTCCGATGCGTTTATGCAGGCGAATTACGCGCAAGCCATCGAACTATGGCAAAAAGTGATGGATCTCAACTCACCCCGGATCAACCGGACACAGCTGGTCGAGTCGATTAATATGGCAAAACTGTTGCAGCGGAGATCGGATTAATCATCTGGTGATGAAGATTATGTCATTGAGCTGCATAAAAAATAATCGAATGAACATATACCAAAAATAATCACCAATCAGTATTATTGCAGATTAAACAAATAAAAATCTTTCCATAACAAATGGTTATTCATTAATCCTGCCATAAACTCGCGTTATTATGCATTAATGCAGCGAAAAGCTCTGTTGTTAAAGGGTTGCGCAACATACCGCGCAAATGATACTGATCATAAGCGTTAAAAAAATCTACAAACCAACGCAACACAATTCATGCCCTGGCAGTATGTCACGTTCTCGCGTTTCTGAACGGGGAACGGCGCTCCATTGAGGAAGTTATTCTGATGAAAAATATAAAATTCAGCCTGGCCTGGCAGATTCTGTTTGCTATGGTGCTGGGCATTCTCCTGGGAAGCTACCTGCACTACCATAGCGACAGCCGCGACTGGCTGGTCGTCAATTTGCTCTCTCCGGCGGGTGATATCTTCATCCATCTGATCAAAATGATTGTTGTGCCGATTGTGATCTCCACGCTGGTGGTGGGTATCGCGGGTGTTGGTGATGCCAAACAGCTCGGGCGTATTGGCGCGAAAACTATTATTTACTTCGAGGTGATCACCACCGTCGCCATCATTTTGGGGATCACTCTGGCGAACGTCTTCCAGCCCGGTGCCGGGGTGGATATGTCGCAGCTGGCGACCGTCGATATCTCGAAATATCAGAGCACTACGGAAGCGGTACAAAGCAGTTCCCACGGCATTATGGGCACGATTTTGTCGCTGGTGCCGACGAACATTGTGGCGTCGATGGCGAAAGGCGAAATGCTGCCGATCATCTTTTTCTCGGTGCTGTTTGGTCTGGGGCTTTCTTCCCTGCCCGCGACGCATCGTGAACCGCTGGTGACCGTGTTCCGCTCCATCTCTGAAACCATGTTTAAAGTGACTCACATGGTGATGCGTTATGCACCGGTGGGTGTGTTTGCGCTGATTGCGGTGACGGTGGCTAACTTTGGTTTCTCGTCTCTGTGGCCACTGGCGAAACTGGTGCTGCTGGTGCATTTCGCCATTCTGTTCTTCGCGCTGGTAGTGCTGGGAATTGTGGCACGTCTGTGCGGGTTAAGCGTCTGGATCCTGATTCGTATTCTGAAAGATGAGCTGATTCTGGCGTACTCCACTGCCAGCTCTGAAAGCGTACTGCCGCGAATTATTGAGAAGATGGAAGCCTACGGAGCACCGGCGTCGATCACCAGCTTCGTGGTGCCGACCGGTTACTCTTTTAACCTTGATGGTTCGACGCTGTATCAAAGTATTGCCGCTATTTTCATCGCTCAGCTGTATGGCATTGACCTGTCCATCTGGCAGGAAATCATTCTGGTGCTGACGCTGATGGTGACCTCGAAAGGGATTGCTGGCGTGGCTGGCGTGTCGTTTGTGGTGTTGCTGGCAACGCTGGGTAGCGTAGGTATTCCGCTGGAAGGTCTGGCGTTTATTGCTGGTGTTGACCGTATCCTCGACATGGCGCGTACTGCGCTGAACGTGGTGGGTAATGCGCTGGCGGTGCTGGTGATTGCCAAGTGGGAACACAAATTTGACCGCAAAAAGGCGCTGGCTTATGAGCGTGAAGTGCTGGGCAAATTTGATAAAACTGCGGATCAATAATTGAAGATTGCCGGGGATATCCCCCGGCAATGTGTGGATGCCTGATGCGACGCTTGCCGCGTCTTATCAGGCCTACCTTAACCGTTGGTTAATTTTTCAAACTCTTCACACCCGGTATCAAACCCTTCCATACAGCTCAGGTTCAACCAGTGCAGCGGCTTTTGTTTGTTCTTCTCGATAAAACCTTCCTCACCGTTTAAGAACATCATTCCCGCCCAGTACTCGGAATAACCGGTTCGGGAAATTGCAGAGCTGCGTTTGAAATACCAGGTTGCCTTGTCATCGTCGGCCTTAATGCCCACGCCGTTGGCGTAAATCAAACCAAGCAGCATTTGGGCATCGACGGCGGAGTCATTCTCCAGATCTTCCGAGGCGTTTTCTAACAGCGAAATCGCCTTTGGATAATCCGGTTTACCCGCTTGAGTATTTACCAGAATATGCGCCAGCGTTACTTCACCTTCTTTACTGCCCGCTTGCGCCGCTTTCTCTGCAAGAACTTTTGCTTGTGGATAGTCCAGACTGACCGGATTGGTGATTTTGATCTGCGCCAACAGCGCGCAGGCATCAGCATCACCGCTGTCGGCAGCTTTCTGTGCCCAATATTCGGCTTTGCTCAAATCGCCGGAGCTAAACCAGCTGTCGGCAAGAAAATATTGTGCGCGTCGGTCCCCGGCCTCTGCTGCCTTTAAATACTGGCTGCCAGGCTCGGAGTCGTTCGCGTGGGCAAAGAATGTCAAAAACAACATCAATGCGATAATTTTTTTCATTTTGATAATACGATTGGGTAGGGAGTAACCAGTATAAAGAGTTCGAATGGATAAAAAAACAGCCTCCGAAAGGAGGCTGTAGAAAGGACTGTATTACGCCAGTGCCGCTTCGCGCAGGCGAGTTTTCAACTTGTTGTACTCGTCAATCACGTACTGCTCGGCGGCGCGCTGATCGGAGATCGGCTCGACGCGCACGGCGCAGTATTTGTATTCCGGCGTTTTCGTAATCGGGCTTAAGTTTTCGGTAACCAGCTCGTTACAGGCACCAATCCACCACTGGTAGGTCATGTAAATCGCCCCTTTGTTCGGACGATCGCTGACCTGCGCACGGGTGATAATTTTGCCTTTACGCGAGTGCACTCAAACCAATGCCTCATCTTCAATACCCAGACGTTTGGCGTCTTCGGTATTGATTTGTGCGTAGCCAGGTTCATCAGCCAGCGCCGCCAGTGCCGCACAGTTACCGGTCATCGAACGGCAAGAGTAGTGACCAACTTCACGCACCGTTGACAGTACCATCGGGTACTCGTCGGTGAGTTTGTCGATTGGCGCTACCCAGTCGCAGGTGAAGAACTGCGCCAGACCGTTCGGGGTATCAAACTTCTCTTTAAACAGATAAGAAGTCCCCTGATCGGCATCTGAAGTATCGCGGCAAGGCCACTGAATGAAGCCCAGTTCTCCCATTTTCTCGTAAGTCGCACCGTAGAAATCCGGGCACAGATGACGCAACTCATCCCAGATCTCCTGGGTGTTGTTGTAGTGCATCGGATAACCCATACGGGTGGCGATTTCACTGATGATTTGCCAGTCCGTTTTCAGATCCCATTTCGGTTCAACTGCTTTGAAGAAACGCTGGAAGCCACGGTCAGCCGCAGTAAACACGCCTTCATGCTCGCCCCACGACGTTGACGGCAAAATGACATCCGCCGCCGACGCGGTTTTGGTCATAAAGATGTCCTGAACGATGACCAGTTCCAGATCTTCAAAGGCTTTACGTACTGCCGACAGCTCCGCATCAGTTTGCAGCGGATCTTCGCCCATAATGTACTCGGCACGCACTTCGCCATGCGCTGCGCGGTGCGGCAGCTCGCTGATGCGATAGCCGGTATGAGCAGGCAGGCTTTCCACGCCCCAGGCTTTGGCGAATTTCTCGCGGTTAGCCGGATCTTTCACGTACTGGTATCCCGGATACGTATCCGGCAGCGCGCCCATATCGCAGGCACCCTGCACGTTGTTCTGACCACGAACCGGGTTTACACCCGCATGCGGCTTACCGAGGTTACCGGTCAGCATCGCGAGGCTGGTCAGAGAACGCACGGTTCCCACGCCCTGGTAGAACTGGGTTACACCCATGCCCCACAGGATGGCGGCGCTTTTCGCCTGGGCATACATCCGTGCCGCCTGACGAATCTCACTGGCGCTGACACCGGTGATATCTTCAACCGACTCCGGCGTGTAGCCTTCAACGATTTTACGATACTCTTCAAAGCCTTCTGTACGGGAAGCGACGAACGCTTTGTCGTACAGATTTTCTTCAATAATGACATGGCCCATCGCATTCAACAGCGCGATGTTCGAGCCGTTTTTCAGTGCAATGTGCATGTCAGCAATGCGCGCGGTTTCAATTTTGCGCGGATCGCAGACGATAATTTTCGCCCCGTTACGTTTAGCGTTAATTACGTGATTCGCCACGATTGGGTGGGAATCCGCCGGGTTGTACCCGAAAACGAACACTAAATCGGTATTATCAATTTCGTTAATAGCATTGCTCATTGCGCCATTACCGACCGATTGGTGCAGACCTGCAACCGATGGGCCGTGTCAGACACGAGCGCAGCAGTCAACGTTATTGGTACCAATAACGGCGCGCGCAAATTTTTGCATTACATAGTTGGTTTCGTTACCCGTACCACGCGAGGAGCCGGTCGTCTGGATGGCATCCGGACCGTACTTCTCTTTGATGGCGCTCAGGCGCTCGGCAACGTAATTCAGTGCCTCATCTCAGGAAACAGGTTCGAGTTTGCCGCCACGCTGGCGACGGATCATGGGGGGTTTTCAGGCGCGGGGTCAGGATCTGGGTATCGTTAATGAAATCCCAGCCATAATAACCCTTCAGACACAGGGTACCCTGGTTGGTTTTCCCCTGCGCTGCCTCCGCCCAGACGATTTTGCCGTTATCGACGACCAGGTTGATTTTGCAACCTGATGCGCAATAGGGGCAAACCGTGACGACTTTTTTCATCGGTCTCGCTCCAGTTAATCAAATCACGCATACGCGCTCTCGACTACAGTATGCATCTTTTATGCCACATTTTATTTGGGGTCATTCCCTGATATTACGGGCACTATTTATTCAAAACTCTGACGAAAAACAGGCTGTCGTCAGTTTTGACGTGACGAAACGAAATACCGCGTGACAGCCATCACGCGGCAGACATTTTATTTTTTCTCGACGACGGGAGCCGCCTGATACCCGCCGCCCAGCGATTTCATCAACTGAATGCTTTGGATCACCCGGCGGCTGTCCAGCATCAGTAATGACATCTCTTCGGCAAGTACTGGCAACCGGGCTTCAGTGGCCTGTAAGCGGCTGGTTAAGCCGCGCTGATAGGCGGCCTCGGCAGCGCGCTGGGTGAAGCGCGTTGCTTCCACGTGTTCAGCCTGCATTTCTCGCTCGTCGTTGAGCGTTTGCAGACGCGTGCCGTTGACGGCAACGTCACGCACCGCGTTCAGTACTGACTGGTTGTAACGTTCAATCATCATGTTGCTGGCGGCGCGCGTGCCTTCGAGATTGGCATTCAACCGTCCACCGTCAAACAGCGGCAATTTCAGACCCGGGATGAAGTTGAACTGGCGACTGGTTTTTTTGAATAAGGTATCCAGGTGGATGGCATCAAGGCCGAAAAACGCTTTGATATCAAAGCTCGGATAGAACAACGCCCGCGCGGAATCCACCTGATCTAATGACGCCTGAACATACCAGCGCATGGCTTGCAGATCCGAGCGTCTGGCGAGCAACTCATAAGAGAGTGTCGCCGGAATGCCGGTCTGGACTCGTGGTAATGCCACAGGTTTGATCTCCGGCATATCGCTGGCTCCCGCGCCAATCAATGCGCGCAGAGATTCTCTCGTTTCGGTGATTTGCCCTTTGACGGCAGCAATTTGTTTATCGACCGCCAGAATCTGTGCCCGCGCGCCGTGGAAAGGCACTTGTGCTTCCAGACCGTGCGCCACTTTACTTTGGTGCGCTTTCACCGCGTAATCAATCACATCGCGAGTTTGTTCTAACAGATCGAGCATCTGATAGCTGGCCTGCATACTGTAATAAAGCTGCGCTACGCCCGTGGTCAGCGATAGCTCTACTGCTGCGGTTTCTGCCAGCGCGGCATTATGCGCGCCAATGGCGGCGGCAACCGCTGAGCGATGCACACCCCACAAATCAAGATCCAGTCCGGCAAACAAACCTACTGTGGCTTCCGTATAGTACGGCCCGTCCATCCCCAGTGCGGGCGCATCCAAAAAAGCCGTTCGCCGAGACACGTTGGCGGTTAAGCATCCCTAACGCTGCCACCTGCAACTGTGAACCGGCATCTAACAAATCGGCCTGCGATTGCGCTTTTTCTTCCCGCAGTTTCGCTTCGGCGAGGGTGTGTGAACCACTTAGCGTCCGTTGGATCAGGGCATCCAACTGCGGGTCATTGAGTTGTTTCCACCACTGCGCCTGCGGCCAGCCGGAGCTGGCAAGATGAATATCATCGGCCAGTTTGATTTGTTCCGGTTTGAGCTGTTGATGAGGCGCAGAATCCTTACGTACCAGGGCACAGCCGGAAATCAGCGTCGTGCTGCCGAGAATGCTGCACAACAGCAGACGTGAAAGTTGACGATTGATCATTGCGTGGCTCCTTGTGCCTGTTCCGTGGCGGGCGTTAATGCCGGGGCTGTCCAGTCTGGCAAGCGGGCGAAAAGCTGGCAGACGTGTTGCTCCTGTTTTAATAAGGTGGGCAGGATGGCCTGCGAGGCGGGTGTCTCTTCAAGCGTTATTTGAGGAGAACGGCTGAGTGCGGTTGCCAGACCGGCAGCGTATTTCTCCAGGGCGTCGGCAAACTGACCTGCTCTGTCCGGCTGTAGTGCGTTATCCAGCGCCTGCGCCGAATTCCAGGTGGCATCCCAGGCGTGAAGGATATCGCGGCCCTGACGAATAACCGTTTGCGAACGTTCAATCAGTAAGGCGCGTTCTTCGCTGTCCAGTTGACGCTCCAGCGCCACGCGTTGGCACATCTCTTCACAGGCATTAAACGCCGCATGCAGACCGATACGAATTTGCAGATAAGTGCGCAGAGCCGTGACTTCCTGCTGGCGTGGGATCCGCATTACTTTACTTAACATACCCAGCGCGCCAGCCAGTTTTTGCGGCAGCGTGCGCGCTTCACTTTCAGGCCAGACAAAGGTGTAAATCATCGCGGACACCACGGTACCAATGATGATACCCAGGGCGCGATCGCGAATTTCCACCAGGTCGTACACTGGGCCAAAAACGTTTTCGAGCGTGGCGAGCGCGAAGGTGACCACCATCTGTGTGCCGATATAAGAAGAGCGTTCAGAGCTGGTGGCAATCCATGCGCCCAACAGGAAAATCGGTGCCAGCACAAACAGCAATTCGACAATATTGTCCAGCCAGAGCATGACCAGTAGCGTGAATAACAGCGCCAGAATCGCGCCGCAAAAGGCCCCGCCAAAACGCAGCACCATCTTCTGGTACGACGAACCGACATTTGGATTAGCGACGATCACGCAGGTCAGCATACAGGTGTGAATGCCTTCCCAGTCCACGCCGCTGTAAAAGGTGTAACAGATCAAACAGGCGAGCAATGTTTTTACCGCGTAGCGTATATAGTCTGGATTGGTAAAAGCATCGGCGACCATTGATGGCGGTTTGGCGGCGGGCGTTGGCGGCGTATTCGGGTTCATCTGGCCCAGTTGTAACAACGTCTGGCAGATATTCTCCAGGTTACATTCCCGTGCCGCCACCGCTTCACTTTCACTGATCCGCCAGTCGCTTTGCCAGCACTGACCTTCAGCAACGGCATGCTGCAGCTTGTTGATTTCTGAGGCTAATTTTTGCCGAAATTCAATAATTGCCTGAGAATCAGCAAAAGAGGTGGGATCGTAGCGATTCAGCGTCGAGTAAATGTAGGTTACCGTTGCCACGCAGCTTTGCCACCATGCGCTTTGAGTTCGCCAGTTGGCATCGTCCGCGAGACAAAAGACATTCAGTTTTTGCAGCGCCAGCGCCTCTCTTTCAATCCGCGTTTCGGGTAGCGGTGCGAGGCTGTCCGTCAGGTGGCTAATGGCATCATCAAGCCGATCATTAAGCGCTTGATGCATTTGCGTAATGGCACGATTGGGAAACCACAGCACGCCGATTAACGTCATCAGCAAGGTTGGATAGAGGCCAACAACGATACACCACAGCGTTAAGCGCACGACTACTTCCGGATAGTCGAGCATGGCGGGGAAGGTTTGCCCGTAAATGGCGACAATGGCGACAGCGAAAAAGACCAGTCCCAGCCGATGGGTGCGCATCAAAAACATGCAGCCCATCAGGATCGGCCCGGCGATGATCAATCGGATCAACGGTTCGCCGTATGACCATTTGTAGATCAAAAACAGGCTGCCGATCTCCAGCACCGTGGCAACCACAAACAAGATCGCCACAAATTTGGTGTAAAACGCGTTCGACTGAATACCGTAAAACAGCACTGCCAGCGATAACGCCACAAAAGGGATCTCAAAAGTCATCGAGATCAGAATCACCAGCAGGCAGCCTACCCAGAGTTGCACGATCTGCGGCACGCGGCCGGGTCGCCGCTCGCTTAACTCTTCATGAAAGAACGCCAGCAGCCTGACCACCGGTAATGGCAGGGAGTTGAGCGCGCTCATTATTGCGGCTCAAGATTAGCGACTGCCGAAGCGCCGATGCGGAACATTTCCGGGTCAGGTTTATCGACCATGATTTTGACCGGAAAACGCTGGGCAACGCGGACCCAGTTAATAGAACGAGACACTTTTGGCAGGCCGCCCAGCACCAGGCCGCCGTCATCGGGTAGCACGCCGTAGCCAATCGAATCCACTTTACCCTCGAAGGTTTTGCCGCTGTCACTCATCAGGCGAATCGTTGCGGGTGTACCTGAGCGAATATTTTTCAGATCGGTTTCGCGGAAGTTGGCGATCACGTACCAGTGACGAGTGTCGATGAGGGTAAAAATAGGGCGCATGGCAGAAGCAAATTGCCCGACGGAGGTTTTGAGGGAAATGATCCGGCCATCAAATGGCGCGCGAACGGTCGTCATTTCCAGATGTAGTTTGGTCAGGGCAATATCCGCTTCGACCGCCGCACGTTGCGCCACCAGCGCATCGACGCCGCTGACGGCGCTGGCGGCTGACTGCGCCTGTAACAATACGGCATTAAGATCCGCTTCTGCGGCGTGCTGCGCCGTTCTTGCACGGTCAACGTCTTCTGCTGAGACAAAACCCTCTTTCAGTAATGGCTCGGTGCGGCGTAATGTATCTGTGACCTGTTTCGCGGCGGCACGGGCTTTTTCTACCGTGGCATTAACCGAGTCGGCACCAAACTGTTGGGCGTCAACGCTACGCTGGGTGAGCATAATTTGCTTATCCAGCGCCGCGAGGGAGGCTTCGGCTTTCGCCAGGTTGGCTTCGTACGGGCGCGGGTCGATGCGGAACAGCAAATCGCCCTGTTTCACCGCCTGGTTGTCGGTGACCGCCAGTTCTACAATGCGATCGCTGACTTCCGGCACCACATCAATGGTATCTGCTGACGCGTAAGCGTCATTAGTTGATGGCGCACTGTCTACGCGCCAGATAACGAAAACAAGGGCAACCAGCGCCAACGCAACCACTAACAGAGCAGGGAATTTACTGCGAGGAGCTTTTTTCGGCGTACTTTCCATGAGCGCGTCTCAAATAGATTAGAAAAATGCCAGCCAGAACAGCATGGCGTAGAGAGCAAAAAGGGCGGTATAAATAATTCCGACAAATGCCAGATTGATATTTGCCCGCTGAATAACTCGCCTCGTGATGAGCGTCAAAATAAGGCTGGCAATGGCGCAGAAAAACCAGCTGGGATAATAAGCGCCGATCACCGGGATTGCCGGAGATAATGAGCATCCCGAAACCATGAAGACGGGAATTATCCAGGCTGTTTTTTTGAGGTGTATCGCCATGCGAGAGAGAACTGTTGGCATATTAAATACATCCTGTCTGCTGCGAACAATATCTGTAGTGAATATCAATATCCATTGAAGGCGTCAGTATGGCTATTTTCTCGATGAATAAAAATAGCTTTATTCAGCCACCGCATTCATAACTTATATATTTTATTTATTAATTGGCTGTATATATTTTTAAAATAAATGTTTTTGGGGGCTTCAGCGCCCCCAAAAGCGAGTGACATTAATTTGGGGTTACGATATTCACCCACAAATCGAAATTATCCAGACAGGCGATAATTTCTTCCAGTTTCGCGCCATTGCCAATAATTTTGGCTCTCTTCGCTTTCACCAGATCCGCCATTTTTGCCTGTCCGGTCAGCACGGCGTGCAGATCTTCACGGCTGATGTAGAAAGAGGCGTCGACTTGCGGTTGCAGTGTTTTACGGTAGTTAAGCACGCTATCGTTCAGCGTCAGGTTGAGGTTATCGCCGTTGCTCATATTGAAGTTCAGGCTGATATTTTTACCCGCCGCTTTCGCGCTATTATCGAGGCGAACGGCCATAAAGTCGAACAGCATTTCGACCGACATCCCGCGAATGGTGTCCGGGGAACCGGTGGTGCCGTGGCTGAACTTATGCACCCCTTCGCGCAGCTCTTTCGCGCAGCTCTTTCGCGCCGGTCAGGTAGAAACCGCGCCATGTGGCGGACTCGGCCTGATAGCCCAGCTGTTCAAAGTTATTCGCTTGCAGATTCTTCGCGACCTGGTCACCCGGGTTGGCGGCAATCACCTGTTTCAGCAGTTCTGCCGACCAGCGGTAATCACCTTGCTTGTTCGCTTCTTGCGCCAGGTTAATAACGCGTGCGGAACCGCCCAGCACCTGCACGTAACGTTTACCCATCTCCACCTGACCATACGGATGCAGGTTAGCCGGGTTACCGTCGTAATAGCCAAGATAGAAGTTATACACCGCGCGGGCGTTGTGGCTGACAGAACCGTAATAGCCACGGCTGGCCCAGTTATTGGCAAGTGCAGGCGGCAGTTTAATCATGTCGCCGATTTCATTCATGGTGTAGCCCTGGTTCGCCAGGTGCAGGGTCTGGTCGTGAATGTACTTGATAGTATCGCGATATTTACCAATATAATCATTGATATGCTTATTGCCCCAGACCGGCCAGGTGTGCGGCATAAACAGGACTTCCGCGTCGTTACCCCACATATCCAGCGTTTCGTTCAGATACTCGGTCCACTTGCTGGTGTCGCGGGTTTTCGCGCCGCGCAGAGTGTAGAAGTTGTGCAGGGTATGCGTGGCGTTCTCGGCGGTACACAGCGCTTTCAGGGCCGGAATATAGAAGTGCATTTCGGCTGGTGCTTCGCTACCTGGGGTCATCAGGAAGTCAAACTCCAGGCCGTCGATAATCATCTTCTCGCCAGTTCTGACGATAGTTTTAGTCGGTGCAATAATGCTCGGGTCGCCCGTTGCCAGCGTCACGCCAAGGCCATTACCCACGTTGCCTTGCGCGTTGTTCGGCAGTAACAGACCGTAAGAGTAGAGCGCACGGCGGCTCATGATGTTCCCCGCCAGCACGTTTTCGCTGATGGCTTCGTCCATAAAGCCTGCTGGGGCAATCACCTGAACTTTGCCTGATTTAACATCGGCTTCAGAGATAATGCCTTTCACGCCGCCATAGTGGTCGGTATGGCTGTGGGTATAAATAACCGCAACAATCTGTTTTTGCGGGCGATTTTGGAAGTAAAGGTCAAGGGCGGCTTTTGCGCTCGGTGGCGTCACCAGCGGGTCGATGACAATAATCCCGGTATCACCTTCGATAAAGGTGATGTTGGAGATATCCTGACCGCGAACCTAGTACATTCTGTCGGTGACTTTAAACAGGCCGGAAATACCGTTTAACTGCGACTGACGCCACAGGCTAGGGTTAACGGTTTCGGGCGCGGGCGCATTGATATCAAATTTATAATCTTCCCCGCGATAATATGGTTTGCCATTAGCATCGCGCAGAATACCTTCATCCAGCAGCGGAGCGATAAATCCACGCTGAGCGTCGTCAAAATCCTGACGATCGCTAAACGGTAATGATTTGGCGTAATTCTGATTAACCTGTTGGGTATATTGAGTGGCGGCTTTCGCTTCCTCTTTCGCGTTAGCGGTATTTACCATCATGCCGCTGGCGGCAGTTAACGCAATAACAATTCTGCTCAAACGGAATAACCGAGAGTTATTCATATAAATCTCCATTTATCATTTGTGTCGTAAATATGTAATCCATGCAAAATACGTCATTTAAAGCTGGGGTTATCATAATTGGGAATTTGCGACTTTAATAAGTGGAAGTGTGAGCGGAACGCGCCATTTTATTAGGCATTTGTGCTGAAGAGGGAAAAGCACGGCATATTTATTACTATCATCAATAATGTGACCTGACTTATATTTTTATTATTTATATTACTTTCCGCTTTCACTTCGACAAGAAGTACGCACAATGATTAATTAGATGAATGATGCGGAGTGTAACCATGAAACCCGTCGTGCTGGTGGTGGATGATGACACGGCTATCTGCGCACTGTTGCAGGACGTGTTAAGTGAACATGTCTTTACGGTTTCAGTCAGCCATACCGGACAGGAGGCCATATCGCGTATTGAGGGCGAGCCTGACATTGCGCTGGTGGTGCTGGATATGATGCTGCCCGATACCAACGGCCTGAGGGTATTGCAGCAAATCCAGAAACTGCGTCCGGCATTGCCTGTGGTGATGTTGACCGGAATGGGGAGTGAGTCTGATGTGGTGGTCGGGCTGGAAATGGGCGCGGATGATTACATCTGCAAGCCGTTCACCCCACGGGTGGTGGTCGCACGACTGAAAGCGGTGTTGCGACGGGTTGGCGCGCTGGCGGTTAATGAGGAGAAAAACGCCGGGCTGTCATTCAATGGCTGGTATCTCGATACCATTCGCTGCCAACTGCATAGTCCGCTACAACAACATGTCGAGCTGACTCAGGGCGAATATGGCTTGTTACTGGCCCTGGCTCAAAATGCCCGTCGGGTATTAAGCCGCGAACAGCTGCTGGCGTTCACTCATAGCGACAGCGTGGAGGTGTTTGATCGCACCATCGACGTATTAATCATGCGCTTACGACGCAAAATCGAACTCAACCCGCATCAGCCGATGTTGATTAAAACTCTGCGCGGTCTGGGGTATGTCTTCGCTGCCGACGTGCATTAATCCGACATTTCTGTTTGCAGCTCTTCCAGCGTTTTCGCCCCGTCGATGGCATTGGCGCATAACAGGCTTGCTCGCGCGCAGGCGTGTGCCAGTTTGATGCTCTCGGTAAGCGTCCAGCGTTCATGGCAGCCATATAAAAATCCGGCACAAAATGCATCGCCCGCACCGACGCTGCCGATAATTTCCCGTTGTTCTAACTTTTGCGAAGGGATCCACACGCCGCACTGTTCCGGGGTCTCTCCCCACGCCCCTTCCGGGCAGTGGATCACCACACGCTGGCGTACGCCCGCATCTAACAGTTCACGCGCGGCGGCAGCAATATGCGCGATATGCGGTTCGCCGTTGGGTAACCGAATTTCCAGCCCGCTAAACTCCCCGGCCTCCAGTTCGTTAATTACCAGGTAATCCAGATGGCGCAACGCGGGCAGCACCAGCGGCTGATAACGCGGATCGCCCTTGCGGGAGACCAGGTCGAGTGAGGTTTCAAAGCCAGTATCACGCATTTGCGCCAGCAGGCGTGCGCTACGGGTGCCGTAAACATCGTCCGGCATATCCAGGCTGTCGAGCAACAGTAAATAGCCGAGATGGAAAATCTTCATGGTGTTATCGAGCTGATCGAACGCCGGAAGATCCAAAAGTCTGTTTGCACCTGGCGAATGGAAAAACGTCCGCTGCCCGCTTGGATCAGCCATTACCTGCGACATTGACGTCGGGGCAAAGGTAGTGCGCTGCACATGCTGACGATTGACGTGATATTGCTCAAGCATCGCCATAATGTAATCGCCGTCGCTGTCCTGACCGATTAGCCCGACCGCCTGTAACGGCAACCCGGTGCGCATTTTCGCCAGTGTCAGCAGGACGTTAAGCGGCGCGCCGCCGGTGGAGCGTTCGCTGTGGGTAATCTCCGCCAGCCAGCCGCGCTCTGGCCACTGGATAATCTGGTGGACGTGGTCAACCAGCATATTGCCTGCGGCGATAATCCCTTTACGTTCCATCATGCCTGCCCCGCACTGCCGAAAATACGCATCTGTTGTGCAACCGTATCGCTGATGGCGGCTTCCACTGCTAGTAGTAACTCGGCAAACTCGTCATACATCGGCTGACGGTGCGCCATTCGGGCCTCAACGGCAGCCAGCGCCGCTTGTGACATGCCGGTGTAGAAATTGATTTTGTGGATACCCAGTTCGATGGCGCGGCGGAAATCGGCATCTCTAATCCCTGAACCGCCGTGTAATACCAGCGGGATAGCCGCCTGCTGGCGGATAGCGTCGAGGCGCGGGAAATCGAGTTTCGGTTCGCCGCGATATTTGCCGTGCGCATTGCCAATCGCCACGGCCAGCGCGTCAATGCCGGTACGGTCGACAAAATCACGCGCCAGCTGCGGATCGGTAAACAGAGATTCATCGGCATGACCGTAAAGCGCACCGCCTTCGTCACCACCCACCGCGCCCAGTTCAGCTTCTACCGATACGCCAACGGCATAGCACATTTTCACCACTTCCCGCGTCTGGCGGATATTCTCTTCATACCCCAGCGTGGAGCCATCAAACATTACCGAGCTGAATCCCAGCCGTAACGCTTGCGCTACCGATTCAAAATGCAGCCCGTGATCGAGATTTAATACCACCGGAATCGCTTGACGCGCCGCTTCAAATTTCACTGTCTCGACTAGGGAATCCAGCGAGATATATTTAAAATGTACTTCGGCAATGTTGATAATAAAGGGCGAACGTTCTTGTCTGGCAGCAGCAAACAAGGCGCGTAAAAAGTGTGAGTCCAGCACATTAAACGCACCTAACGCATAGTGATGTTCGCGGGCATGTGCCAGCCCTTCAGCGAGAGAAATCAACGGCATAACGTTATCCTTATTCAGAGGAACTGGCGGTATTCGTTACACAACACCAGCTGGGCCGGTTCGTCTTCGTCAATCAGGTTGTAGCGGTCCAGCGGTTGTAAAAAGTGGTTATCGTGGTCGTCGTCATTGACAGAAGAGACTTCGCCAACCAGAACATCGCCAAAACCGGTTTCCGCCCAAAAGCTGTGATACAGGCCGGGCGGCAGGCAGATACTTTCGCCGGGGGACAGGCGTAACTGACTGCCTGCGACATGAGTCTGGCGGCAGCCGTCGATCACCACCGTAACGTCGGTATCAACTGTTTGCTCGTTGCTATCGGCATTCCACAGTTCAACAATCAAATTGCCGCCGCCGCGATTGATGATGTCCTCACGCTTACGCCAGTGAAAATGCATTGGCGTGACCTGCGCATCGCGCACATGCATGATCTTCTCGGCGTAACATTTCACATACGGCATTCCTTTTGCTGAGCCGTTACGCAGGGTAAACAGCGTCAGCCCCTGTGCTGCAAAGTTGTTACCACCAAAAGCGGTAACATCCCAGCCGAGTTTGAGATCAAAAACCTCCTCCCACGCGGCGGTGTCGAGCTGCTGCCATTGAGCAGGAGAGAAACTGGCAAAGGGCGGCAGATGTACGTCATGTTGCGAAAAGAATTGCCGTGTATGGCCGAGAATGTTGTTTATAGCGGAGCGTTTCATCGAAAGCGTTCTCCTTAGCGGTGGTCGGGCAGCATCGCCGCCCGGCGTGTGGACTTATTTCACCGTCCAGCCTTTGTAATTGCCGACGTTGTTTTTATCGATCATCGTCACCGGGATCAGCACCGGCTCTTTCGGCGCAGGTTTGCCCTGCAAAATGTCATAACCGATCTCAACCGCTTTCGCTGCCATCACCTGTGGATCTTGCGCCGGAGTAGCGACAAACAACGAGTTCTCACGCTTGAGCGCCTCTTCGGCGTCCGGGCTTCCATCCACGCCGACAATAAAGAACTCGTTACGTTGCGCCTGTTTTGCTGCCAGATCGGCACCGATCGCTGTCGGATCGTTAATCGCAAATACGCCGTCGATCTTCGGATTTGCCGCCAGCAGCCCGGTCATCACCTCCAGCCCGCCCTCACGACTGCCTTTGGCGTTCTTGTTGTCAGAGAGCACCTTGATGTCAGGATGGCGTTTAAATTCGGTCTGGCAGCCTTCGACGCGGTTTTGCACGGCGGACACCGGCGGTCCGTTGATGATCACCACGTTGCCTTTGCCTTTCAGGCGATCGGTGATGTATTTACAGGCCATTTCGCCTGCCTGGGTGTTATCGGAAGTGATGGTGGCATCGGCACCTTCTGCCGCCACGTCAACCGCCACCACCACGATCCCGGCGTCTTTTGCCCGTTTCACCGCCGGGCCGATCCCTTTTGAATCGGCAGCGTTAAGGATGATCATATCGACGTTAGCGGCGATAAAGTTGTCTATCTGCGAGACCTGCTGACCCAGATCGTAGCCGCTGGAAACCAGCGTCACTTTGACGTTATCGCCCGCCAGTTTGCGTGCTTCCAGCTCCGCGCCTTTGGTGATCTGTACGAAGAACGGGTTCGCCAGGTCACCTACCGTTACGCCTATCGATTTCAGATCTTTCGCCTGGGCGAACGGTGCTGCGGCCAGCAGCGCGCCTGCACAGAGCGCGGTCACTAAGGGCTTCAATCTCATGCTGTATTCCTCATGTGTAGGGTATTGTTGTTATGCACTTTGATGATGTCGGGTACGGTATTTGTCGATAAGCACCGCAATGATGATCACCGCCCCTTTGATCACCAGCTGCCAGAAGTAAGAGACGCCCATTAAGGTCATGCCATTGTTGAGCGTGGCGATAATTAGCGCCCCCACCAGCGTGCCGGTGATGGTGCCGATGCCGCCGACAAAACTGGTGCCGCCGAGGATCACCGCCGCAATGGCATCCAGTTCGTAACCCATACCTAAGTTGCCGTTGGCGCTGTACAGCCGCGAGGTGCTCATAATCCCGCCAAGCCCTGAAAGCAGGCCGCTCATGCCATAAACAAACAGCAGCACCAGCCAGACCTTAATGCCGGTAAGACGCGCCGCCTGCATATTGCCACCGACGGCGTAGATATGAACGCCAAGCGTGGTGCGACGCAGAATAAACCAGCACAGCACGATCACCGCCAGCGCAATCACCACCAGCCACGGGACCGGCCCGAGATAGTTATTGCCTATCCACTCGAAATTAATGTTGGAGTTGATAACCGTGGTGCCATCAGCCAGCAGATACGCCGCCCCGCGCAGCGCCGTATAGGTGCCAAGCGTGACGATAAACGGCGGCAATCCGGCAAAGGCCACCAGCGCGCCGTTGAACAGCCCCAGCAGCAGGCCGAGCATCAGCGCCGCCGGGATAGACAACATGGCGAACTCCGGGCTAAGGGAGACAACCATTGCCGCCACCGCCGTGGTGCCGAGGATTGAACCTACAGAAAGATCGATCCCACCGGTCAAAATGATGAAGGTCATCCCCGCCGCCAGCACAATGTTGATCGACGCCTGGCGGGTAATATTTAGCAGGTTGCTTTCGGTAAAAAAGTTTGGCGCGATAAAGCCAAATACCGCTACGATCAGGATCAAAATGGGCAAAATGCCGACCGTTTGCATCAGATCGCTCATCAGCATTTTTTTGGCAGAGGTTTTTGCAGAGGTCGTCATGAGGTCACCGCCTGGGAATGGGCGTCGTTGACGCCAGTCGCTAAGGTCATAATGTTTTCCTGGGTGATGTTTTTGCCATTTAGCTCACCGGCAATGCTGCCTTCGCGCATCACATGGACGCGATCGCTCATTCCCACTATCTCCGGCAGTTCGCTGGAGATCATCAGGATCGCCACGCCCTTGCGCGCCATCTCGTTCATGATCCGGTAGATCTCACTTTTTGCGCCAACGTCCACGCCGCGGGTGGGTTCATCGAGCAGTAAAATGCGCGGGCCAATCGCCACCCAGCGGGAGATCAACAGTTTTTGCTGATTGCCGCCGGAAAGCCCGCCCGCGCGTACCTGGGCATGAGGCACGCGAATGTTGAGCAACTTAATGGCGTCATCGGAAATGGTTTGCGCTTTTTTGCGATTGAGCATTCCCCAGCTGGCATCGCGCTCCAGGGTTGCCATAGTGATGTTTTCGACTGCCGCCATTTCAAGGAATAAGCCTTGTTCTTTGCGGTTTTCGGTGAGAAAACCAATGCCAAGATCGATGGCTTCGCGCGGGGAGTGGATCACCACCGGTTCGCCATCGACTTCAATCATTCCGCCTGTCGCTTTCCGCACGCCGAAAATTAACTGCGCCAGTTCGGAACGTCCGGCTCCCACCAGCCCGGCGAGGCCAACAATTTCGCCGGAAAGCACCTGCAGGCAGCTCGGCTGGACTTTGCCGCCGTCGGTCAGGTGGTGAACATTCAGGCGGGCTTTACCGAGCGGGATATCGCGCTCTTTATTGAACAGATCGCTCAGTGGCCTGCCGACCATCATCCGCACCAGCTCCCCGGCATTGAGGTTATCGCGGGTCAGGCTGCCAACGTATTGCCCGTCGCGCAGCACGCTGACGCGATCGGAAAGCTCATACACTTCCGCCATACGGTGGCTGATGTAGATAATCGCCATCCCTTCATCGCGCAGCCGCATAATCAGTTCAAAAAGACGGTGAGTTTCACGGGAGGAGAGGGCAGCGGTGGGTTCGTCCATCACCAGAATGCGGCTGTTGCGATGTAGCGCGCGGGCGATTTCGACCTGCTGTTGTTCGGCAATGGTCAGCGTCATGACCTTATCGCTGGCGTTAAACTGCGCGCCGAGGCGGTCGATCACTCTTTGCGCCTGCACCAGCATCTCTTTTCGCTGCACCAGCCCGCCGTGGGAAAGCTCGCTGCCGAGGAAAATATTTTCTGCCACCGTCAAATTGGGTGCCAGCTGCATCTCCTGATAAATCAGCGTAATACCGGCGCTTAAGGCATCTTTTGGCGTGCGAATGTGAAAGGGCTTGCCGTCTATCAGGATCTCGCCGCTGGTGGCGGTATACGCCCCCGCCAGCACCTTCATCAGCGTGCTTTTTCCCGCGCCGTTTTCCCCCATCAGGGCATGGATCTCGCCAGGGTAGACCGTCAAATCCCCCCCTTTGAGCGCATAAAATTTGCCGAAGGCTTTGGCAATATTGCGCATCTCAAGAACCGGCGTGCTGTTCATGGTGGACTCCTGCGAGGTTGTCGATATCAGCACTCCATCACAGGAAAGTAAATGCAAAATGTCAGAAGCCGTTCATATTTGTCATATTGCGATTTTTCTTCACGGAGCGTGATATGGCGCACCCCGGACGTCACTTTTTTGCCAGCGCGCGCGGGCGATTGCTGCTTTTGAATTTGCTGGTGGTGGCGGTGACGTTGATGGTCAGCGGCGTGGCGGTAATGGGCTTTCGTCATGCCAGCCAGATGCAAGAGCTGGTGCAGCAGCAAACTGTAGATGATATGACCGGCAGCCTGAATCTGGCGCGCGACACGGCAAACGTGGCAACGGCGGCAGTGCGATTGTCGCAGGTGGTGGGAGCACTGGAATATAAAGGCGAAGCCGAGCGGTTGCAGGAGACACAGCGGGCATTAAAAAGCTCGCTTGCACAACTGGCGAACGCGCCTTTAGCGCAGCAGGAAGCCGGGCTGGTGACGCGCATCATCACGCGTAGCAACGAACTGCAAACCAGCGTCGGCGGAATGCTGGAACGCGGGCAAAGGCGGCATCTGGAGCGTAACGCGCTGTTAAGTTCGCTGTATCAAAACTTAAGTTATCTGCGGCATCTGCAAAAAGTCACTCACGCGCAAGATAATATTTTGCTTAACGAGATGAACCGACTGATTGTTGCCGCCATTGCCACCCCCGCGCCGCAGGCGATTATTCATCAACTGGTCGGAGTGATGTCTGCCTTGCCAACTCACAGCGATACGCCATTGGTTAATACGCTACTCGCTGATTTTAATCGTGAACTGCGTAAACTCGCGCCACTTTCGGCGGCTCTGGAGCAAAGCGATCTGGCAATCAGCTGGTATATGTTTCACATCAAAGCGCTGGTGGCGATCCTTAATGGCGACATCAACCGTTACGCCGAACAGGTGGCGACGCTCTCTGGTCAGCGGGTGGAGCAAAGTTACCAGGATTTGCGCTCCGGCGAGAGGCTGATCATGATTTTCGCCCTGTTAGCGGTGGTGATCACCGCGTTTGCAGGTTGGTATATCTATCGCAATCTCGGCTCTAACCTGACGGCGATTTCCCGCGCGATGAGCCGCCTGGCGCACGGCGAAGCGGACGTCACTTTTCCGGCGTTACAGCGGCGCGATGAGTTGGGTGAACTGGCGCGCGCCTTTAACGTTTTTGCCCGCAATACCGCATCACTTGAACGAACGTCACGGCTGTTGAAAGAGAAAACCACGCAGATGGAGATTGCCCAAACCGAGCGGCAGGGGCTGGAAGAGGCGCTATTGCACAGCCAGAAGTTAAAAGCGGTCGGGCAACTGACGGGCGGGCTGGCCCATGATTTTAATAATCTGCTGGCGGTAATTATTGGTAGCCTGGAACTGGTGAACACGAACTCACCCGACGCGCCGCGAATACAGCGGGCGCAGCAAGCCGCCGAACGTGGCGCGCTACTGACCCAGCGATTGTTGGCATTTTCCCGCAAGCAGTCCTTACATCCGCAAGCCGTTGAACTAAAAACACTGCTGGAAGAGTTAAGCGAATTAATGCGCCACTCCTTACCGGCGACGCTGACGATTGAGATTGAAGCGCAGTCTCCGGCGTGGTCCGCGTGGATTGACGTCAGCCAACTGGAAAACGCCATCATCAACCTGGTGATGAACGCCCGCGACGCGATGGAAGGGCAGACGGGAATTATCAAAATTCGTACCTGGAATCAGCGTGTTACCCGCAGCAGTGGGCAGCGTCAGGACATGGTGGCACTGGAGGTCATCGATCATGGCAGCGGTATGTCGCAGGCGGTGAAAAGCCAGGTGTTCGAGCCGTTCTTTACCACCAAACAGACGGGGAGCGGCAGCGGGCTGGGCTTGTCGATGGTCTATGGTTTCGTGCGCCAGTCCGGCGGGCGCGTGGAAATTGAAAGCGCGCCGGGGCAGGGGACAACGGTCAGATTACAGCTTCCCCGCGCGCTGACGGCGGCGAAAAACCTATCGCCAGCGGCGGTAGAACAGACAGCTGTTAATGGCGATAAACTGGTGTTAGTGCTGGAAGATGAAGCCGCGGTGCGCCAGACCATCTGCGAGCAGTTGCACCTGCTGGGCTATTTGACACTGGAAGCGAGCAGCGGCGAACAGGCGCTGGACCTGCTGGCGGCATGAGCGGCGCAGAAGTGGTCAATGCGGCCCGCAAACTTTACCCGCACCTGACGCTGCTACTCATCAGCGGTCAGGATTTACGCCCCAGCCATAACCCCGCGCTGCCGGACGTGGCGCTGCTGCGCAAACCCTTTACCCGCGCGCAGCTGGCGCAGGTGCTGGGGCAAATTGAGGGATGATTTTCAGAATTTATCAAGAGGCTCGAAGCAAACGTGCTGCTATTGTGAGCAATTCTGTTCTGAATTGAAGTGATTTACATATGATCGTGATGCCAACTACCTATAGCCCTATGACGGTTGCTCGTTCTTTTCGCGTGGTGGAAGAGATCGAGCTTTCTGGACGTCTGTTACAGGTAATTTATGACAACCAGACGCCAAGAGCGGCCATCATTGAAGCGGACATTGAAGTTTTTGCAGGCGTGCCGCGTCATCGGGTACTTGCCGCTCTCGATCTGCAGCGTAAAAAAGAGTTCGGCAGCGATATCATTGCCGTTGAACGCTGGTGGGAAGACTCGGATCTGGTACAGGTGGAAGGTATTTGTGTCTCTCCAGGTGAGCGCGATAAGGGTCTGGCAACTCGGCTGTATGAAGCGCTAATCCTGCAATGCGGTATCACGCTAATCAGCGATTTTGATCAATATGATGGCGGGAAGATGCTCTGGCAGAAGATCGCACGCGAGTCCGATCAGATTTCCGTGTTTGTATTAGACACTGAACAAGGGGCATTTTGGCCCTACGATGGCACGAAAGTGATCTACGATGGCGGCTGCATTCCGGAAGAGCGTATCTGGAGTATTTCACCGGATCAAAAATGTCATGGCATTGTATTGGTGGCGGAAAATAAACAGCGAGCTAACCAGCTAATGGAAGAGTCTGCGCCTTACCGAATTTGAGATTACTCCGCTACTCCGGTCATTCACACTCAACTAACGTTAAGCCAGTCCATCGCAGAGACTGGCTTATGAAACCTTACTCCACGCTTTTTCTTTTCACCCTGCTCACGCTGTCCACCGTTCCGGCCCAGGCCGATATTATCGACGATACTATTGGTAATATTCAGCAGGCGATTAATGACGCTTATAACTCTGACCGTGGGCGAGACTATGAAGATTCGCGCGACGACGGCTGGCAGCGTGAAGTGAGCGACGATCGGCGCAGACAATATGACGACCGCCGCCGCCAGTTTGAAGATCGCCGCAGGCAGCTGGACGATCGCCAGCGCCAGCTTGATCAGGAGCGTCGGCAGCTAGAAGATGAAGAGCGGAGAATGGAAGATGAGTATGGGCGATGAGGTTGGGTATGGAGCAGGCATCGCCCCTCACCCCAATGGGGAGAGGGAGAAAACCAGCGCAATATTCAATATCGAGCACAATCGCTCCCCTCGCCCCTCTGGGGAGAGGGTTAGGGTGAGGGGACCAGCGCGCACATTCCCTCTCATCACGCCACCCCAATCTCCATCCCATCAAACCCCGCCTCAAACCCCGACGGCAGTGCGTTTTCTATCAGCCACGCATCAAACTGGTGGCTGATATGGGTCAGAATCACCCGTGGCGAGCGGATAACCTGATTCAGCGCAAGCACGGTATTTAAATCACAGTGATTACGCGGCGCATCCGCGCGCGGCGGGTGGCTGCAATCAATCACCATTACCTGTGGCTGATTATTGCGTAAAAATTTCAGCGTTTTTTCCGGCAGGCCAGCGGTGTCAGATAGCCACGCCACCCGGCTATGTGCCGTTTCCAGCAGATAACCGAAGGTCAGTTTTGAGTGGTTAAGCGGCAGCGGCGTGACCTGCAACCCCTGCAAATCAAACACCACAAACGGTTCCACTGTGTGGCTGAAATCAAGCAGGCCCGGATGTTTAAACAGATCGTCGCAACCCTGGTCATCCGGCGGGCCGTAGATCGGGATCGGATCGCCCACGCCCCAGCGCAGCGGAAACAGCCCCTGGGCGTGATCCATATGATAATGCGTCAGCAAAAACTGCTGGAACGATCCGGGCGACCAGCGATCGGCGAGATCGTGCAGCCCGGCGTCGATCAGGGTGATTGCGTCGTTAAACTTCACTACGCCGCTGCATGGCTGGCGGCGATACTGCGGTGAGCGCTGCGCTCGGTCGCAGGCCGCGCACTCGCAGCCCCATGCCGGAACGCCCTGTGCGCCGCCAGTGCCGGTGAGCGTGAGGGTCAGGCTCAGGCTCATGTTACAGCACCTTGGTGAAGCGGAAGTGACTCTGTTCGTAGCCTTCTCGCAGATAGAAACGGTGCGCGTCGTGGCGTTTCACGTTGGTCGAAAGCGCGGTCATTTCGGCCCCGGCCTGGCAGGCTTCTTCTTCTGCCCATGCCAGTAATTTACTGCCGACGTTCAGACCGCGCGCCTGCGGCATCACCACCAGTTCCTGAATTTCGCCGATCCAGTTGACATGATGCAGATGAAACTGCAAATGCAGGCCGATCATGCTGACAACTTCGCCATCCAGCAGCGCCAGATGGTAGCGCATGTTTGGGTCGCGCAGGTTGGCGTTAAAGCCCACGCGAAACGCATGGTGGTCAAACTCCGCCTGTTTTAGCTCACAAATCAGCGCGTAAACTGCGTCGGTGTCGTACTGCGTAGCCGGGCGAAGCTCACAAGCAGGCATGGTGTTTCTCCTTCTGATGAATCAGCGTCAGCAGCTTGTCGACCGACTGGCGCAGGCTGCCGTCATTATTGAGCGTAAGACAATCCTGAGGAGTATAGCGGGCAGCGCGTGCTAGTCGGGCGTTAATTTCACTGGCATTTTCACGACCACGGTTTTCGAGGCGCTGGCGCAGGATCTCCGGCGAAACCTGTAAGCAAATGGGCAGCAGCGCCGATTGATAGCGCGCCCGCGCCTGCGGCAGATGGGCGCGTGAGCCGTTGACCAGCACGTCGAATCCGGCGTGCAGCCAGAGATCAATCTCAACGCCGACGCCATAATACAGACTGTTAGCGTGCCAGCTTAAGGCCAACAGATTTTGCCCCGCGCGGGTAAAAAACTCCTGCTCGCTCAGGGCGATATGGTTTTCACTTCCGGCGCTGGCGTCGCGCGTAATGTAGCGATGCGCCACCAGTAACTGAGTTTGTTCCCGCAGGCGGATTTCCGCCAGCAGGCTGTCTTTCCCGGAGCCGGACGGCCCCATTAACCAAATCAGTTTTCCCATCATCAGAACACCCTTTTACCCTGACGCCAGACGTGGTCGATATGAATATGATTGTCCTTGCGATGCGCCAGCACTAGGTCCGCGCGTTTGCCCTCGCCAATCACCCCGCGATCCTGAAGATTAAGCGCCTGCGCCGGATTTTGGGTCACTAACTTCACCGCCTGCGGCAGCGTAAAGCGGTTGCTCTGGTCATCGGCGACGCGAAATGCCGCATCCAGCAGGCTGGCGGGGTAGTAGTCGGAAGAGAGGATATCCAGCAGGCCAAGCTGCGCCAGTTCACTGGCCGCCACGTTGCCGGAGTGCGAACCGCCGCGCACGATATTCGGCGCGCCCATCAGTACGTTCATGCCATGCTTGCGCGAGGCTTCCGCCGCTTCAAACGTGGTGGGAAATTCGGCGATCACGCTGCCAAGCAGGTGGGATTCGGCAACGTGGGCGTGGGTGGCGTCATCATGGCTGGCGAGCGCAATTTGTCGCGCGCGGCACAGGGCGGCGATGGATTCGCGATTCGGCTGCGACCAGCGTGCGGCAAGCGCCAGTTGCTCTTCTTCGTACTGCTGCATCTGCGCATCGGTGAGCGAGTATTTGCCCTGATAATATTCGCGATACTTCTCGCGGTTGGCGAACTGGCGCTGGCCCGGCGAGTGGTCCATCAGCGACACCAGCGTCACCGGCTCGCGCTGCACCAGTTTTTCAAACAGCGGCAGCGTGGTGTGATGCGGCAGTTCGCAGCGCAGGTGCAGACGGTGCTCGGCGCGGTTGACGCCGCGTTTCTGCGTCTCTTCGATGGCGTTGATCATCTTCTCCAGATTCTCCAACCGATCGCCGCCGTCGCGCACATCACCAATCGCCACGGCGTCCAGTACGGTGGTGATGCCGCTTGCCACCATCAGCGCGTCGTGGCTGCTCATCGCCGAATGGGCGGGCCAGTCGACTTTCGGGCGCGGGGTGAAGAATTTATCCAGATTATCGGTATGCAGCTCAATCAGCCCCGGCAGCAGCCAGCCGCCTTCGCCGTCCATCGCCTCCGGCAGGCGGCTCTGGCTTTCGGCAAAGGCGCGGATTTCGCCGTCCTGCACCTCCAGTGAACCGTGTACCACTTCGTTTTCCAGCACCAATTTGACGTTATTGATAATCATGAAGAGGCTTCCATTGGGTGCAGGCGGTCGGCAACGTCATTACGTACGGCTTCGTCATGGAAGATGCCGACAATGGCTGCGCCACGAGCTTTGGCTTCGCGGATCAGTTCCACCACCGCGGCGCTGTTTTTGGCGTCCAGCGAGGCGGTAGGTTCGTCGAGCAGCAGAATCGGGTAGTCGACGATAAAGCCGCGGGCGATGTTGACGCGCTGCTGTTCGCCGCCGGAGAAGGTTGATGGCGCCAGGTGCCACAGGCGTTCCGGCACGTTCAGGCGGGTGAGCAGACGCGCGGCTTTAGCGGCGCAGGCTTCACGCGGTACGCCGGTATCGAGCAGCGGCTGCATCACCACTTCCAGTGCTGAAATACGCGGGATGACGCGCAGAAACTGGCTCACCCAGCCGACGGTGGTTTTGCGGATCTCCACCACTTTGCGCGCTGGCGCGGTGACCAGGTCTACCCACTCGTCACCGTGTTTGATCTGGATTTGCCCTTCATCGGGCAGATAGTTGGCGTACAGCGAGCGCAGCAGGGTTGATTTGCCGCTGCCGGAGTGGCCGTGGAGCACCACGCATTCGCCCGCGTTGACGGTGAGCGAGGCGCGGTTGAGGACGGGCAGGCGCACGCCGTTTTGCTGGTGCAGGATGAAGGTTTTACTGACGTTTTGTACGTTAATCATTTTTCGCCTCGTGGTTCGGGTGTCGGATGCGACGCTGATGCGTCTTATCCGACCTACGGGGAGCGCATTTGTAGGCCAGATAAGGCGTTTACGCCGCATCCGGCACCGGCTCAATTCTGCAAAACCGATGACACCAGCAGCTGGGTATACGGATGGTGCGGGTCGTCGAGCACGCGGTCGGTTAACCCACTCTCCACTACTTGCCCCTGCTTCATCACCAGCAAACGGTCCGCTAGCAGGCGGGCGACGCCTAAATCATGGGTGACAATCACCACCGCCAGGTTCAGCTCCACCACCAGGCCGCGCAGTAGATCGAGCAGGCGTGCCTGCACCGACACATCCAGCCCACCGGTTGGCTCGTCCATAAACACCAGCTTCGGATGCGTCACCAGGTTGCGGGCAATCTGCAAACGTTGCTGCATGCCGCCGGAAAAGGTGGTCGGCAGGTCGTCGATCCGGTTGGCGGGAATCTCCACCTCTTCCAGCCACTTCTGCGCGGTGGCGCGGATGTCGCCGTAATGACGGGCCCCGGTCGCCATCAGCCGCTCGCCGATATTGCCGCCTGCCGAGACCTGGCGACGCAGGCCGTCGAGTGGATGCTGATGCACCACGCCCCATTCGGTGCGCAGCAGGCGACGGCGGTCGGCCTCGCTCATCGCATACAACGAACGATTCTCGTAGCGAATCTCCCCCTGCTGCGGCGTCAGGCGCGCGGAGATTGATTTCAGCAGCGTGGTCTTCCCGGAGCCGGATTCCCCGACGATGCCCAGCACTTCCCCCGGCCATAAATCAAAAGAGACATCGCTAAAGCCTTTGCCCGGCGCGTAAAGGTGGGTCAGGTTATTGACCGAAAGTAACGGTTGATTCATTGGTTTTTTGCCTCGCTCTGTTGGCGGCAATAATCGGTATCGGAGCAGACAAACATGCGGTTTCCGGCGTCATCCAGCACCACTTCGTCGAGATAGCTGTGGGTCGATCCGCAGATGGCGCATGGCTCATCCCACTGCTGAACGGTGAACGGGTGATCGTCGAAATCGAGACTTTCCACGCGGGTAAACGGCGGCACCGCATAGATGCGCTTCTCGCGCCCTGCGCCGAACAGCTGCAGGGCGGGCATCATGTCCATTTTCGGGTTATCGAATTTCGGGATCGGCGACGGGTCCATCACGTAGCGCCCGTTCACCTTCACCGGATAAGCATAGGTGGTGGCGATATGACCGAAGCGGGCGATATCTTCATACAGTTTCACCTGCATCACGCCGTACTCCTCCAGCGCGTGCATAGTGCGGGTTTCCGTTTCGCGCGGCTCGATAAAGCGCAGCGGTTCGGGGATCGGCACCTGGAAAATAACTATCTGATCTTCGGTCAGCGGCGTTTCGGGGATGCGATGGCGCGTCTGGATAAGCGTCGCATCGTCCGTACGTTCAGTGGTGTTCACCCCGGTCATGCGCTTGAAGAAGTTGCGAATCGACACGGCGTTAGTGGTGTCGTCTGCGCCCTGGTCAATCACCTTCAACACGTCGCTTTCGCCAATCACGCTGGCGGTGAGCTGAATGCCGCCGGTTCCCCAGCCGTAGGGCATCGGCATCTCGCGCCCGCCAAACGGCACCTGATAACCGGGGATAGCCACCGCTTTTAAGATGGCGCGGCGGATCATGCGTTTGGTCTGCTCGTCGAGGTAGGCAAAGTTGTAGCCGCTCAGATTAGCCATGGTTCTGCTCCTGTTGCAGACGTTTGAGTAGCTCCAGTTCGGCCTGGAAATCGACGTAGTGGGGGAGTTTGAGGTGCGAGACAAAGCCTGCGGCTTCGACGTTGTCGGCATGCGCCAGCACGAACTCTTCATCCTGCGCCGGGCCTGTCGCGTGCTCGCCGTATTCCGGGGCTTGCAACGCACGGTCAACCAGCGCCATTGCCATCGCTTTGCGCTCGCTCATGCCGAATACCAGCCCGTAGCCGCGCGTGAAGTGCGGCGGCTCATCCGGCGGGTCGATAAAACCGTTGACCATTTCACACTCGGTCATCAGCAGTTCGCCGACGTTTACCGCAAATCCCAGCTCTTCCGGCACAATCGACACGTCGATGTAACCACTGCGGATCTCGCCCGCGAACGGGTGATTGCGTCCGTAACCACGCTGGATGGAGTAGGCCAGCGCCAGCAAATAGCCTTCGTCCCCGCGCATTAATTGTTGCAGGCGGGAGGAGCGTGAGCAGGGGTAAACCGGCGGCGTGCGGGTGATGTCATCCGGCTGTGCGCCGCTATCTTCTTCAAACTTCGCCAGCCCCTGACGCGCCAGCAGGCTGAAAACGTGCGGCGACGGCTGTTGTTCGCTGTCGGCGGTGGTCAGCGTCGGCGCTTCACCGTTTGCCAGCAGGGTGAAATCGAGCAGGCGATGGGTGTAGTCGTAGGTTGGGCCAAGCAGCTGGCCGCCGGGAATGTCTTTATAAACCGCCGAAATACGCCGTTCGAGACGCATCTCGGTGGTGTCGAGCGGCTCGCTTACCGCCAGTTTCGCCAGCGTGGTGCGGTAGGCGCGCAGCAGGAAAATTGCTTCAACGTTATCGCCGCTGGCCTGTTTCAGCGCCAGCGCCGCCAGTTCGCGGTCGGCAACGCCGCCTTCGGTCATCACGCGATCCACCGCGAGATTAAGCTGCTGTTCAATTTGGGCGACGCTCAGTTCGGGCAAATCGGTATCGCCCCGGCGTCGGCTCTCTTGCAGGGCGTGGGCGGCGTCGATCGCCTTTTCGCCCCCTTTCACGGCAACGTACATCAGCACACCTCCACATGAGTGGTTCGCGGAATAGCCAGCAGGCGTTCGCCGCAGGTCAGGATCAGGTCGATGCCGAGCGGGAACGGGGGCGGGCGCTCGGTGAGTTCGTGCAGAATGCACTCCGGCAGCTGCGGAGCGATCATTCGTTCTTCGGCAATACCCGCGCCGGTGAGACGCAACATGCGCCCGCCGCTCAGGCTGGCGACCTGTAAAATCAGCGTCGCGCCCGCTTCCGGCGCAACGGCGGTGCTGGTGGAAAGGGCGTTGAGCTGTTTGCTGGAAATTCCGTCATCCGTCACCGCGAAGGTCGCCTGTTCCGGCTGGCTGACCAGCGGCGCGTTGGTATGAAAACGCAGGCTCTGATTGACGATATCGTTACTCAATGGCGCGGCAAGCCACACCGGCGTGTCGTTATCAGCCAGCGTCAGCAGCACGCTGGTGGTGGCGATATTCAGCGGCTGCCAGCCGCGCTTGAGCTGATGCAGGGCGACAATCACGCCCGGCTCGCTTATGGCCTTTAACAGGCGACGAAAACTGTGCTGGGCATCCTGCACGGGAAGCATAAAAGCGGTTTCCAGAGTCATGCGTTGTCTCCGCGAACCATCGTAAAGAAGTCGACCCGGCTGGCGTTCACTTCGGCCTGGCGTGCGGCAATGCGTGCCATACGGTCAGCGTCCAGCGGGGCAATAAGGGTTTCTGATAAGTTTTGAAAGTGGCGAGATTGCTGCATCAGCGCATCAATCAGCGCGCAGCGTTCGGTGTGCTGTTTATCACGCCCCAGCACCCAGCTGTAGCCGAGGGTGCCGTCAGTCAGGCGTACGGCGGCGCGGGTCAGCGTGGCGTCGCCGGCAAAAAAGCGTTCGCCGGTGCCGCCCATTCGCGCCTGAATCTGTACCAGGCCGGTTTCGGCGGTGCGGATCACTTCATAGTCGGCGGTGATGTTCAGCGCGTTCAGGCGGGCTGCCAGTTCAGCCGGTTGGCTGTGCGCCAGTACGTACATCCAGTGCTGGCGGGTCGCGGTATCTGCGTGCATTCAGTGCTCCATAGTGAATTCAATCATGTCGGCGCGCGTCAGGCTGACGGAGTACTCCGCCGGGCTGCTTTCACCGTCACGGTGGTTAAGGGTGAGCACGCACAGCAGCGGCGACATATTCGGGATTTCAAGGCGCTGGCACTCTTTGGCCTAGGCGCGGCGGGCGCTGATCCGCGTCTGGCTGCGGCGCAGCGCAATTCCGGTTTGCTCGCGCAGAAAATCGTGCAGCGAACCGCTGTCGAAGCGTTGCAGCGTCGGCCAAAGGGTGAGGTCCGCAAAGTAGTGGTCGATTAAACAGAGCGCGACGCCGTTGACCCGGCGCAGGGTGCGCAAATGGATAACGTTCTCGCCCTCGGTAATCCCCAGCGCGTCAGCAACGTGACCGGACGCGGGGCGCAATACCGACAGCAGTTTTTCGCTGGTGGGATGGCTGCCTTGGTCCAGCAGGTTCTGGCTAAAACGCGCCTGGGCGTTGAGCGGGTAATCGAACGGGCGCATCAGCACCAGCACGCCGACGCCCTGACGGCGCTGTACCCAGCCTTTTTCCACCAGTTGGTCGATGGCGCGGCGCAGGGTGTGGCGGTTCACCTCAAAGCGCGCCGCCAGTTGCTGCTCGGCGGGAAGATAGTCGCCGCAGCGGTAGTGTTGACGAAGCTCCTGCTCAAGTTTTGCGGCTATCTCCTGATAGCGTGTTGGGTAGCTGGTCGGATGTGTAGACAAGTGCATAGATATCAATGCCTCGCTTATCAGATAAAGTGCTTACGCAACCGTTGAGAGAGGAAATCCAGCAGGCTGACCGTGACGATGATAAGCACCATCAGGGCGCAGGTTTGCTGGAACTGGAAACCGCGAATCGCTTCCCACAGGGTGACGCCGATCCCGCCCGCGCCGACCATGCCGACGACGGTCGCCGAGCGGACGTTGGATTCGAAGCGATAGAGGGAGTAGGAGATCAGCAGCGGCATCACCTGCGGCAGCACGCCGTAAAGGATCTCTTCGAGTTTGTTGGCGCCGGTGGCGCGAATGCCTTCCACCGGGCCGGGTTCGATCGCTTCCACCGCTTCGGAAAGCAGCTTGGAGAGCACGCCGGTGGTGTGGATAAACAGCGCCAGCACGCCAGCGAACGGGCCGAGGCCGACGGCGACCACGAACAGCATGGCGAAGACCATTTCGTTAATGGCGCGGCAGGCGTCCATCAGGCGGCGAACGGGCTGGTAAACCCACCACGGCACCAAGTTTTCGGCGCTCATCAGACCGAAGGGGATGGAGAGAACCACTGCCAGCGCGGTGCCCCAGACGGCGATTTGCAGCGTGACGGCCATTTCGGTGAGGTAATCCTGCCACTGGCTGAAATCGGGCGGGAAGAAGTCGGCAGCGAAGGTTGCCATGTTGCCGCCGTCTTTAATCAGCGTAAGCGGGGCCATTTCCGCGCCCTGCCACGAGACGACCAGCACGGCGAGAACAACGGCCCAGCTCAGAAGCGAGAACCAGCTACGCTTGGGTGGGGCGATGGTGATGGTTTGCATGTTTGGCTCCGGTCTGTAGGCCGGATAAGGTGCTTGCACCGCATCCGGCATCAACGCCTGCACATTGTCGGATGCGACGCCGGGGCGTCTTATCCGACCTACGATTTACTGCACCGCTTTACTCACCGAACTCATCGCGCTTAACGCGTTGTTCAGGCGGTCCAGGTCATCCAGCTGCGCCTGAATCTCGGTGGTTTTCGCCAGCTTGTCCTGCTCATTCAGCCCTTTATTGCCTTTCACGCTTTGTATCTCTTTAAACAGTGCGAGCTGGCGAATCGGCACCAGTTGCAGGTCGCTGGAAGCGCGGAACGGCGCCCAGCCCAGGCGTTCCAGCACCGCTTTCTCTTCCGGCGTTTTTCCGTAGTTCATAAAGAAGTCGTAGATCTTGTCTTTGGTAGTTTCGGACAGATTCTTGCGCCAGACGATCGGATCGCCTAGGATCAGCGGCGATTTCCAGATCACCTTCAGCTCTTTAAGCTTCTCCGGCGCGGAGGTTTTCAGCTTGTCGAGGTTTTCGGTGTTGTTGGTGGCAACATCCACCTGCTTGTTGGCGACGGCCAGCGCGTTGGTTTCATGCCCGGCGTTGACGGTGCGCTTGAAGTCGCTGGCGGAGATATTGTTTTTAGCGAAGACGTAGTAACCGGGGACGAGGAAGCCAGAGGTGGAGTTAGGATCGCCATTGCCGAAGGTGAGATCTTTCCGCTTCGCCAGCAGATCGTTCAGGTTGTTGATCGGGCTGTCTTTGTTGACGATCAACACGCTCCAGTAACCCGGCGATCCATCCGCCGCGACCGTCTGGGCGAAGACCTGGCCATTGGCGCGATCCACCGCTTCCATC
The DNA here is from genome assembly GCF_053555815.1 of Shigella sp. SIG6. Classification (NCBI taxonomy): domain Bacteria; kingdom Pseudomonadati; phylum Pseudomonadota; class Gammaproteobacteria; order Enterobacterales; family Enterobacteriaceae; genus Shigella; species Shigella sp. SIG6. Next base: position 46,272 of record NZ_JBQZXC010000015.1, read on the forward strand.
GCCGACAGGTTGCCGTACCAGGCAATATCCACTTTATTGAAGCGCATCCCCTGGATAATGCCCGCGTAGTCCGGGGCAAAGAAGGCGTTGACCTTCACGCCCAGTTTCTTCTCCATATCCTGTAAAAACGGCGTCCATTGCGGTTTCAGGTTTTGCTGTGATTCCGTTGAAATAATGCCGAAATTCAGCGCCTTTTCCTGCTCTTCGGCGTGTGCCGGGGTTAACAGGGTGCTGAGGCTGAACATGCTGGTGAAGGCCAGCGAGGCAATTATCTTAGCGTTCATTCGTTTTCCTCAATGATGGGGATATCAGGCAGCTTTCGCGTTCTCTTCGATGCGGTTAATGCTGCGGTAGAGATGGTCAAAACGTTCGTTATCAAACAGTTGGCTGCTGCCGTCGTAGAAGACGTGCCCCTGACGCAGGGCGACGATGCGTTCGCAGTAGCGCAGGGCGTAATCCACCTGATGCAGCGTGACGACCACGGTGATGCCGTCGTTCTGGTTGATGTCGCGCAGGGTGTCCATCACGATGCGCGCTGATTCCGGGTCCAGCGAGGCGATGGGTTCATCGGCCAGAATCACTTTCGCCTGCTGCATCAGCGCACGGGCAATAGCCACACGTTGCTGCTGGCCGCCGGAGAGGGTGGAAACGCGCTGATGGGCAAAATGCACCATGCCAACGCGGGTCAGCGCCTGTAACGCGCGCTGTTTCTGCTCGCCGGTGAACCAGCTAAAACAGGTGCGCCAGAACGGCGTGCTGCCGAGCGCGCCAATCAGCACGTTCTCCAGTACGCTCAGGCGGTTCACCAGGTTGAATTGTTGAAAGATGTAGCCGGTGTTGGCGCGGCTTTTGCGGATATCGCGGGCCAGGCGGCCTTCGCGCTGGACAGTGCGGCCCAGTAGCTCGATATGGCTACCGGCGGATTTATCGCCGGTAATCAAACCGCTTAAATGACGTAAAAGGGTGGATTTGCCGGAACCCGACGGCCCAAGCAGAGCCACCATTTCACTGTGATGAATGTTCAGATCAACCGCATGCAGCGCTTGATGCTGATTGAAGGTTTTGGCGAGCTTCTCGACACGGATAATCGTTTGCATGATGCAGCCTCCCTAAAAAAGTGGCTCCATCGTGGCGGATTATTGTGACGATTTGGTTAATTAAAAGTGACTAACAGATGAAGAGTTAACGGGAATTCGATGACAGTGCGGGAGGGCGGGCCTCCCGGCGGGTTATTGCGTTGGTTGTTGTTTGACGACATTAATCATCCACGGTACGCCAAATTTATCGGTGACTTTGCCAAAGCCATGCGCCCAGAAAGTTTCCTGCCAGGCCATTTCGATTTTTCCGTTAGCGGCAAGGTTATCAAACCAGCGTTTTCCTTCTTCGACCTGTTGCGAATCGAGCACCAGCGTAAAGCCGGAGTAGCTGGCTTTTCCTGACGGTATAGCATCGCTCATCATGATGTCGCTTCCGGCAATGCGCACGTTGGCATGAGCGATGGCGGTATCGGGAAATTGCATTCCGGAAGGGCAGTTCTCGGCGCTGTCCTGCGCTGATTTCGGCATTTCGCCGAAGCTGATTTTATAGAGCAGTTCCGCGCCCAACGTACGTTGATAATAGGCAATCGCGTCGGAACAGTTACCGGCAAAAGAGAGGTAGGGACTTAACGGCATGATGGTGACCTCAGTTAAGAGAAGCCAGTTAAGTGTAGTTCGAAATTTATACAGATGAGAGGCTGCCTGATAAGACGCGCAAGCGTCGCATCAGGCAGTCGGCACTGTTGCCGGATGCGGCGTAAACGCCTTATCCGGCCTACGGAGGGTGCGGGAATTTGTAGGCCTGATAAGACGCGCAAGCGTCGCATCAGGCAGTCGGCATCGTTGCCGGATGCGGCGCGAGCGCCTTATCCGGCTTACCGATCACAATACAATCAGTTCTTTTTCACAAACTCAGATTTCAGTTTCATCGGACCAAAACCGTCGATTTTGCAATCGATGTTATGGTCGCCTTCAACCAGGCGGATGTTTTTCACTTTGGTGCCAATTTTCAGCATCGAAGAGCTACCTTTCACCTTCAGATCTTTAATGATGGTAACGCTGTCGCCGTCAGCCAGCAGATTGCCGTTAGCATCTTTAACGATCAGCTCGTCGCTTTCCTGTGCAGGTTCTGCGTCGTTCCATTCGTAGGCACATTCCGGGCAGATGTACATGCCGTTATCTTCGTAAGTGTATTCGGAGTTGCATTTTGGGCAGTGTGGTAATGACATGTGGATTTCCTCAAAAGTCAGCAGGGCAAAAGCGCCAAAAAACGGCAGATTGCCGAAAAAGGCCGCAATTATACACAAAATCCCTGAGTTTGTCGGGGGTACTGCTGATTTTAGACGACGATCG
>NZ_JBQZXC010000016.1:0-47526 GCF_053555815.1 Shigella sp. SIG6
GCGTCGCTGGCAGAGCCTATGTGCTGCATTATTGGTGCTTATCATGCCAATTATCACACCACGCAATATGTTTATGAGCATCGCATGGGCGTCAAACCTGGCGGCAATATTGCACTGCTGGCGTGTGCGGGTCCGATGGGCATTGGCGCTATCGATTACGCCATTAACGGTGGCATACAACCGTCACGGGTGGTGGTGGTCGATATCGACGACAAACGCCTAGCGCAGGTGCAGAAGCTGCTGCCGGTGGATCTGGCGGCCAGTAAAGGCATTGAGCTGGTGTATGTGAATACCAAAGGGATGAGCGATCCTATCCAGATGCTGCGGGCGCTGACAGGAGATGTCGGGTTCGATGACATTTTTGTTTATGCGGCGGTGCCTGCTGTCGTTGAGATGGCTGACGAATTACTGGCGGAAGATGGCTGTCTGAACTTCTTTGCCGGGCTGACGGATAAAAACTTCAAAGTGCCGTTTAATTTCTACAACGTCCATTACAACAGTACGCACGTAGTCGGTACATCCGGCGGTTCAACGGACGACATGAAAGAGGCGATTGCCCTTAGCGCCACAGGACAGTTACAGCCGTCGTTTATGGTGACCCATATTGGTGGCCTGGATGCGGTGCCAGAAACCGTGCTCAATCTGCCGGATATCCCTGGCGGTAAAAAACTCATTTATAACGGCGTGACCATGCCGCTCACTGCCATTGCCGATTTTGCCGAAAAAGGCAAAACCGATCCGCTGTTTAAAGAGTTGGCGCGGCTGGTTGAGGAAACGCACGGCATCTGGAATGAACAGGCCGAGAAATATCTGCTGGCACAATTTGGCGTTGATATCGGGGAGGCCGCGCAATGATGTCCCTGGCGTGGCCATTATTTCGCGTTACGGAACAGGCAGCGTTGGCTGCCTGGCCGCAAACCGGATGTGGCGACAAAAATAAAATTGATGGCCTGGCGGTCACCGCGATGCGCCAGGCATTAAACGACGTCGCTTTTCGTGGACGAGTGGTTATCGGCGAAGGAGAAATTGACCATGCGCCGATGCTGTGGATTGGCGAAGAGGTGGGCAAAGGCGATGGGCCAGAAGTCGATATCGCGGTTGATCCCATTGAAGGCACGCGGATGGTGGCGATGGGGCAGAGCAATGCGCTGGCGGTCATGGCTTTCGCTCCTCGAGATAGCCTGTTACATGCGCCCGATATGTATATGAAAAAGCTGGTTGTTAATCGACTGGCTGCCGGGGCGATTGATCTGTCTTTGCCTCTGGCGGACAACTTGCGTAACGTGGCGCGGGCGTTAGGTAAACCGCTGGACAAGCTGCGCATGGTTACGCTGGATAAACCGCGTCTGAGTGCCGCGATTGAAGAAGCAACACAGCTGGGCGTGAAGGTTTTTGCCCTGCCGGATGGCGATGTCGCCGCCAGCGTGCTGACCTGCTGGCAGGATAATCCTTACGATGTGATGTACACCATCGGCGGTGCGCCAGAAGGCGTGATTTCTGCCTGTGCCGTTAAAGCGTTAGGCGGGGATATGCAGGCCGAGCTGATTGACTTTTGTCAGGCTAAAGGGGATTACACGGAAAATCGGCAGATTGCAGAGCAGGGGCGCAAGCGTTGTAAGGCAATGGGCGTTGACGTTAACCGTGTGTACTCGCTCGATGAACTGGTGAGGGGGAACGATATCCTCTTTAGCGCTACGGGCGTGACGGGCGGCGAGTTGGTGAACGGTATCCAACAGACGGCGAATGGGGTGCGGACGCAGACATTACTGATCGGCGGCGCGGACCAAACGTGTAATATAATAGACTCCCTGCATTGATGGTGATCTATCGGAAGACCAATGGCGACGCTGACAGAAGATGATGTGCTTGAGCAACTGGATGCACAGGACAATTTATTTTCATTTATGAAAACTGCGCATTCTATTTTGCTCCAGGGGATACGCCAGTTTCTGCCGTCGCTGTTTGTCGATAACGATGAAGAGATCGTCGAATATGCAGTGAAGCCGTTACTCGCCCAAAGCGGCCCGCTTGACGATATTGATGTTGCGCTGCGTTTGATTTATGCGCTGGGGAAAATGGATAAATGGCTGTATGCCGATATCACGCACTTTTCCCAGTACTGGCATTACCTGAACGAACAGGATGAAACGCCCGGATTTGCCGATGATATAACCTGGGATTTTATCAGCAATGTCAACAGTATAACTCGCAATGCGACGCTCTACGATGCGTTAAAAGCGATGAAGTTCGCCGATTTCGCCGTCTGGTCAGAGGCGCGTTTTAGCGGAATGGTCAAAACGGCGCTGACGCTGGCAGTAACGACCACCTTAAAGGAATTAACGCCGTGAAAATTGAATTAACGGTGAATGGGCTGAACGTGCAAGCGCAGTACCATGATGAAGAGATAGAACGCGTGCATAAACCGTTGCTGCGTATGCTGGCGGCCTTACAGACGGTAAATCCGCAGCGGCGTACGGTGGTTTTTCTTTGCGCTCCGCCGGGGACGGGTAAATCTACCCTAACCACCTTCTGGGAATATCTCGCGCAACAAGACCCGGAGCTGCCCGCTATTCAGACGCTCCCGATGGATGGTTTTCACCATTACAATAGCTGGCTGGACGCGCATCAATTGCGCCCCTTCAAAGGCGCACCAGAGACATTTGACGTTGCGAAACTGGCGGAAAATCTGCGCCAGGTGGTGGAAGGGGATTGTACGTGGCCGCAGTACGATCGACAAAAGCATGATCCTGTTGAAGATGCGTTGCACGTTACCGCACCACTCGTCATCGTCGAAGGAAACTGGTTGTTGCTGGACGACGAGAAGTGGTGCCAGCTTGCGCAATTTTGTGATTTCTCGATCTTTATCAACGCGCCAGCTACTGCGTTGCGGGAGCGTCTGGTGGGGCGCAAGCTGGCGGGAGGGGTATCGCTGGCAGATGCAGAAGCCTTTTATGACCGTACCGACGGGCCGAATGTTCGCCGGGTGCTGGAAGAGAGTCTGCCTGCAAATTTGACCTTAATGATGACCGCTACGGGTGAATATCGTCTGGTGGATTAACGTTCCTGATTACACCATCTTCCAGTCGCACCACACGAGAGAAATGACGCCGGGTAAATGCGGCGTCATGACTGATTGCTACCACGCTCGTGCCTCGCTGGCGGCACTTCTCCAGCCAGCTTTCAAACACGCTCAACCAATTTTCGTCAAAATCCCGACTCGGCTCGTCCAGCAGTAATAGTGGCGGAGAGAGTGCTTCCAGGCAGGCGACGGCGACCATCCGTCGCTGCGCACTATGCAGATCCAACGGGTGCGAGTTGGCAGTGTCTGCTAACTGACAACATTGCAGGGCAGCATGGGTACGTTGAGTGATTTCATCCGCCGGGCATTTTTGCAGTTTCAAACCAAATGCGATCTCGTCAGCGACGGTGCTGTGAAAAAGTTGGTTTTCCGCTTCCTGAAACAGTACGCCAACCTTTGCCGCGCGCTGGCGGTTTTTCAGGTTTTTCATCGCCTGTTGTTGCAGCATAACCGTACCGGCTGTGGGCGTAAGAAGACCTGCCATTACTCGTAACAGCGTCGATTTCCCTGCGCCATTGTCACCGGTCAGCGCCAACCATTCACCTTGTTTGAGTTGCAGAGAAATGTCGCAAAGACAATCCGTTGCCGCGCCAGGCCAGCGATAAGATATCTTATTTAACGTTAACATAGTGGCTGGAGCGCTCCGTTTTGCAATTGCCACGCTTGCTGGCAGTAGTTCAGGAAAGGTGTGCGATGACGTTCAAAAAGAATAATCAGCGAACCACGTTCAAACGCCCAGTGTTGTAAGCGCTGCAACAGCATTTCGCTGGCCTGCGGCGTCAGGCGGCTAAAGGCTTCATCAAGAATTAAGAGCTTTGGCTGCATCGCGATGGCGCAGGCGATGACCACGTGCTGTGTCTCTCCACCGGAGAGTGTTGCCGGGTGACGATGGCGCAACGGCTGGCACTCGGTCAGAGTCAGGGCGGCATCAATCCGCGCCATAATCTCTGCTTCAGCAAGACACAGATTTTCTGGCCCAAAGGCAACTTCTTCTTCCACGCTAAAGGTACAGCCGGAGAGCTGCAAATAGGGCGATTGCTGGACGAGCTGGATGGTGGCGGATTGTTCATTAAGCGGGAGATGCCCAATGGGCGTACCGAGGAGCGTCCCCGTACCTGTTATCTCTCTTGGCAGAAAGTCCGGATACCAGCCCGCCATCAGCTGTGCCAGCGTACTTTTGCCACTGCCGTTGTCACCAAAGATGGCGACCATCCCCGGTTTGACATAGTGAAAGTCATAACAGAACGGAGGATGCGTTGAGTGTGTCGGGCAATAACGGAACTGTTCTAACGTAACCATATCCACGCTCCGAATTCTGTCAGCATCAGCAAGATCATGGTGTAACGCGCTACGCGTTGTAGGGTGCTATCGGCTGGTGCCCACAACGTTGTTCGTCGGTTGTGGATCCGAAATGCCCGCATATCCAGCGCCGCACCACGGACAGCCAGATCGTTAAGCGCATTGTGTGTTAGCGGAATAATTAACGCGGGCATAGCACGTAAACGCTGATACCAGCCCTCATCCAGCGGCACGCCGCGGGCACGCTGCGCTTCATGAATAATCGCTAATTGCCGTTTTAACTGCTCAACGACCAATAACGGCCCGGCAAACAGATAAGCGACGCCTGGCGGCAGGCGAGAAGCAAACAGAGCGCGAATAAAACATTGCACGGGGACGTACTGCATTCACAACTGTGAGGTTGAAACAATCGCCAGAATCAGCAACCAGAGCGTAATAGCATGCGACCACCGTTCTGGCGAGCGTGGCGTGCCGCTTAGCCATTCTGGTAGCCAGCCACCGTGTACCAGCCACAGCCCGGCTCCCAGCGAGAACATCAGCCAGACGACATATTTTGCCCGCCGCCGCGTGGCCTTTAGCGCAATAAGGCAGAAAAAGGTCGCCGCGCTATAGATCGGCAAAATGGTCTGCGCGGGCAGGATAAGCGTGGTGCAGGCCGCCAATGCCCACAGTGTTAATGAGGTAAATGGATGCATTTAGCGCACGGCAGCCATTGCCGGAAAATGGCGCGTGGTGCGAATCGGCAGCTGGCGCAGTAAAAGCCAGACAATCACCGCTGTAAGAATTTTATCGACCAGGTTCGCGCCTATCACCGTAATCGCCACCGACTCCACCAAGTTTTGCCCCATCGAGTGCATCCAGGCAACGAACAAATCGGCTCCGCTACCGGTGACACCGCCGAACAGCGCAGTACGCAGCGGTACAGCGACGACCGTTACCGCAAGCGTAATAATCACGCCGCTGACAACGACTTTTGGCAGGGTGCGAAACCAACCCGCTCGCGCCAGCCAACCGGCGACCAGGCCGATGACCATCGCGACGGGTGCAAATGCGGCGGCGATCGGGTCGGTCAGCAATCCCCAGAGTAAATTGGTCAGTAAGCCGGTCAGCATTCCGATCACCGGACCAAGCAGTACCGCGCTAATAAGTGTGCCGATGGAGTCGAGAAATATAGGTAATTTGACCATGCTGGCCAGTTGCCCGCCGATCATATTGATGGCGATAGATATAACGATCAACACCAGTGCCTGACTGGAAAAGTGGCTACGCGCCATAAGAAAACCTCTTTGAAAGTAGTTATTTAACGGGGGAAATATGCAACTCGTCGTAACCAGAAAGCGCGCAAGGTTGGCGGCTAAACGCCAGTTCCTCAAGGCTACCGATCACCAGTTCAAGCGTGGTCCGCACGGTACAGCCGGGCATCATATGACCGCCAAGCATCGTGCCGTGTGGATCGGAAACGCAGAGATGAAGATGCTCACCACTCTGTTCCAGCGTGCCGTTTAGTGAGATCACTTCGAATGTACCGTTCAGGAGCGTGGTGCCTTCTTGCCCGGCATAGCGCAAGGCGACGTCAGTCAGGCTACCGGTACAGCCTGCAATCCAGGCGGCATGAAGTTGATGTTGCTGTGCAAAAGCGTGTAGCTGGGAAAAAACTTCCTGCCCGGGGAGGAGGCGCAGTGCGTAAAAGCGTGCGGAGGAAGAATATGGGTAGGGCAATGTCATCATTGGAGTACTCCGAAACTCGGACGTATTGCGGATAATATCGACGCTGCATCAGTCATATTCTGATATAAGTCAGGGTTTGTGACGGCACAACGAAAAGATTTTGCTACGCTTATTCGTGATTCTGCAAAGTGGAATAAATTCCACAGGGGCGGGGCTGAAAACGTGACGTAAGTCAGATAATTGCTTTCTTTGACTGGACAATCATTCCTTTTATTCAACGTTTCGCTTATCCTAGCTGAAGCGTTTCAGTCGATTAAATGTTCGACAATTAACCAATCAGTCGCAGTTTGCGACAGGTAAGGTTTCCCCGGACGATTTGCTGGATTACTCTGTCTGGCAAATTTGCTCAGGGAAAACCTTGCAGGAGATCTATGACCGTACGCGTAGCGATAAATGGCTTCGGTCGCATCGGGCGTAATGTGGTTCGTGCTTTGTATGAATCCGGACGCCGGGCGGAAATTACCGTGGTGGCAATCAACGAACTGGCGGATGCTGCGGGCATGGCACATTTGTTGAAATATGACACCAGCCATGGCCGTTTTGCATGGGAAGTACGACAGGAACGCGATCAACTTTTTGTTGGTGATGACGCCATCCGCGTATTGCATGAACGTTCACTGCAATCGCTCCCCTGGCGTGAACTTGGCGTTGATGTAGTCCTCGACTGCACCGGCGTATATGGCTCCCGCGAGCATGGCGAAGCGCATATTGCCGCCGGGGCCAAAAAAGTGCTCTTTTCACATCCTGGCAGTAACGATCTCGACGCGACCGTTGTTTACGGCGTCAATCAGGATCAACTTCGTGCGGAACACCGCATCGTTTCTAACGCTTCCTGTACCACGAATTGCATAATTCCCGTCATCAAATTGTTAGATGATGCGTACGGTATTGAGTCCGGCACTGTGACCACAATTCACTCCGCCATGCACGATCAACAGGTTATTGATGCATACCATCCTGACCTGCGTCGCACCCGGGCAGCCAGCCAGTCGATCATTCCGGTCGATACTAAACTGGCCGCTGGTATCACACGATTTTTTCCGCAATTTAACGATCGCTTTGAAGCGATTGCGGTACGTGTGCCAACCATAAATGTGACGGCAATCGATTTAAGCGTGACGGTGAAGAAACCTGTAAAAGCCAATGAAGTCAACCTGTTGCTGCAAAAAGCAGCACAAGGTGCATTTCATGGTATAGTTGACTATACGGAATTGCCGTTGGTCTCTGTAGATTTTAACCACGATCCGCACAGTGCCATTGTCGATGGCACCCAAACCCGGGTCAGTGGCGCACACCTGATCAAAACGTTGGTCTGGTGCGATAACGAATGGGGCTTTGCTAACCGAATGCTCGACACGACGTTAGCTATGGCTACTGTTGCTTTCAGGTAAGACGCAAGCAGCGTCTGCAAAACTTTTAGAATCAACGAGAGGATTCACCATGTCTGTAATTAAGATGACCGATCTGGATCTTGCTGGGAAACGTGTATTTATCCGTGCGGATCTGAACGTACCAGTAAAAGACGGGAAAGTAACCAGCGACGCGCGTATCCGTGCTTCTCTGCCGACCATCGAACTGGCCCTGAAACAAGGCGCAAAAGTGATGGTAACTTCCCACCTGGGTCGTCCTACCGAAGGCGAGTACAACGAAGAATTCTCTCTGCTGCCGGTTGTTAACTACCTGAAAGACAAATTGTCTAACCCGGTTCGTCTGGTTAAAGATTACCTCGACGGCGTTGACGTTGCTGAAGGTGAACTGGTTGTTCTGGAAAACGTTCGCTTCAACAAAGGCGAGAAGAAAGACGACGAAACCCTGTCCAAAAAATACGCTGCACTGTGTGACGTGTTCGTAATGGACGCATTCGGTACTGCTCACCGCGCGCAGGCTTCTACTCACGGTATCGGTAAATTCGCTGACGTTGCGTGCGCAGGCCCGCTGCTGGCAGCTGAACTGGACGCGCTGGGTAAAGCACTGAAAGAACCTGCTCGCCCGATGGTGGCTATCGTTGGTGGTTCTAAAGTATCTACCAAACTGACCGTTCTGGACTCCCTGTCTAAAATCGCTGACCAGCTGATTGTTGGTGGTGGTATCGCTAACACCTTTATCGCGGCACAAGGCCACGATGTGGGTAAATCCCTGTACGAAGCTGACCTGGTTGACGAAGCTAAACGTCTGCTGACCACCTGCAACATCCCGGTTCCGTCTGATGTTCGCGTAGCAACCGAGTTCTCTGAAACTGCACCGGCTACCCTGAAATCTGTTAACGATGTGAAAGCTGACGAGCAGATCCTGGATATCGGTGATGCTTCCGCTCAGGAACTGGCTGAAATCCTGAAGAATGCGAAAACCATTCTGTGGAACGGTCCGGTTGGCGTGTTCGAATTCCCGAACTTCCGCAAAGGTACTGAAATCGTGGCTAACGCTATCGCAGACAGCGAAGCGTTCTCCATCGCTGGCGGCGGCGACACTCTGGCAGCAATCGACCTGTTCGGCATTGCTGACAAAATCTCCTACATCTCCACTGGCGGCGGCGCATTCCTCGAATTCGTGGAAGGTAAAGTACTGCCTGCAGTAGCGATGCTCGAAGAGCGCGCTAAGAAGTAAAAAATCACAGGGCAGGGAAACCTGCCCTTGTTTCAGCGCGCTTTTAGAGCACGCATTTTTTCATACTCTAAATAATTCGAGTTGCAGGAAGGCGACAAGAGAGTGAATCCCCAGGAGCTTACATAAGTAAGTGACTGGGGTGAGCGAACGCAGACGCAGCACATGCAACTTGAAGTATTATGAGTATAAGGCCCGACGATACAGGACAAGAGACATGTCTAAGATTTTTGATTTCGTAAAACCTGGCGTAATCACTGGTGATGACGTACAGAAAGTTTTCCAGGTAGCAAAAGAAAACAACTTCGCACTGCCAGCAGTAAACTGCGTCGGTACTGACTCCATCAACGCCGTACTGGAAACTGCTGCTAAAGTTAAAGCGCCGGTTATCGTTCAGTTCTCCAACGGTGGTGCTTCCTTTATCGCTGGTAAAGGCGTGAAATCTGACGTTCCGCAGGGTGCTGCTATCCTGGGCGCGATCTCTGGTGCGCATCACGTTCACCAGATGGCTGAACATTATGGTGTTCCGGTTATCCTGCACACTGACCACTGCGCGAAGAAACTGCTGCCGTGGATCGACGGTCTGCTGGACGCGGGTGAAAAACACTTCGCAGCTACCGGTAAGCCGCTGTTCTCTTCTCACATGATCGACCTGTCTGAAGAATCTCTGCAAGAGAACATCGAAATCTGCTCTAAATACCTGGAGCGTATGTCCAAAATCGGCATGACTCTGGAAATCGAACTGGGTTGCACCGGTGGTGAAGAAGACGGCGTGGACAACAGCCACATGGACGCTTCTGCACTGTACACCCAGCCGGAAGACGTTGATTACGCATACACCGAGCTGAGCAAAATCAGCCCGCGTTTCACCATCGCTGCGTCCTTCGGTAACGTACACGGTGTTTACAAGCCGGGTAACGTGGTTCTGACTCCGACCATCCTGCGTGATTCTCAGGAATATGTTTCTAAGAAACACAACCTGCCGCACAACAGCCTGAACTTCGTATTCCACGGTGGTTCCGGTTCTACTGCTCAGGAAATCAAAGACTCCGTAAGCTACGGCGTAGTGAAAATGAACATCGATACCGATACCCAATGGGCAACCTGGGAAGGCGTTCTGAACTACTACAAAGCGAACGAAGCTTATCTGCAGGGTCAGCTGGGTAACCCGAAAGGCGAAGATCAGCCGAACAAGAAATACTACGATCCGCGCGTATGGCTGCGTGCCGGTCAGACTTCGATGATCGCTCGTCTGGAAAAAGCATTCCAGGAACTGAACGCGATCGACGTTCTGTAAGTCATTCCTTTCTGCTTATCTCAAGGCCCGCTCTGCGGGTCTTTTTTTCGCCAAAAGCAAGGTGATTCAGATGAGAAATCTGTGATCTATTTGGCAAAATTATGCTTTATTGTTTACCCTTGTCAGACTGCCCGTCATAAGGCGGCGGAGTGTATTTCTCCATTTTGAGTCAGTTGAAAAGGAATATTGAATGGAAGATTTGAATGTTGTCGATAGCATAAACGGCGCGGGAAGCTGGCTGGTAGCTAACCAGGCGCTGCTGCTAAGTTATGCAGTAAACATCGTGGCGGCACTCGCGATCATCATCGTTGGTTTGATTATCGCGCGGATGATTTCCAACGCGGTGAATCGCCTGATGATCTCCCGTAAAATCGATGCCACTGTTGCTGATTTTCTTTCTGCATTAGTCCGTTACGGTATTATCGCCTTTACGCTAATCGCTGCCTTGGGACGCGTGGGTGTACAAACAGCGTCAGTCATTGCTGTACTCGGTGCCGCAGGCTTAGCTGTTGGTCTGGCTTTGCAGGGGTCACTTTCTAACCTGGCCGCTGGCGTGTTACTTGTCATGTTCCGCCCGTTCCGTGCCGGAGAATATGTTGACCTCGGCGGCGTAGCCGGTACTGTGCTGAGTGTGCAGATTTTCTCCACCACCATGCGTACTGCAGACGGTAAAATTATCGTTATTCCGAACGGTAAAATTATTGCCGGAAATATTATTAACTTCTCCCGCGAGCCAGTTCGCCGTAACGAATTTATTATTGGCGTGGCGTATGATTCCGATATCGATCAGGTTAAGCAGATCCTGACCAATATTATCCAGTCTGAAGATCGCATTTTGAAAGATCGCGAAATGACTGTGCGCCTGAACGAACTTGGTGCATCGTCGATTAATTTCGTGGTCCGCGTCTGGAGCAACAGCGGCGATCTGCAAAACGTGTACTGGGATGTGCTGGAGCGTATTAAACGTGAATTTGATGCCGCCGGTATCAGCTTCCCGTACCCGCAAATGGATGTGAACTTTAAGCGGGTGAAAGAAGACAAAGCTGCGTAATCAACGCTGAGGCCAGATAATACTCTCTGGCCTCTCTCTTATTAGTTATTCTGATTGCCAATTAATATTATCAATTTCCGCTAATAACAATCCCGCGATATAGTCTCTGCATCAGATACTTAATTCGGAATATCCAACGTGTTTTCTTATTACTTTCAAGGTCTTGCTCTTGGGGCAGCTATGATTCTGCCGCTCGGCCCACAAAATGCTTTTGTGATGAATCAGGGCATTCGTCGTCAGTACCACATTATGATTGCCTTACTTTGCGCTATCAGCGATTTGGTCCTGATTTGCGCGGGGATTTTTGGTGGTAGCGCGTTATTAATGCAGTCGCCGTGGTTGCTGGCGCTGGTCACCTGGGGCGGCGTAGTCTTCTTGCTCTGGTATGGTTTTGGCGCTTTTAAAACAGCGATGAGTAGTAATATTGAGTTAGCTAGTGCCGAAGTCCTGAAGCAAGGCAGATGGAAAATTATCGCCACCATGTTGGCAGTGACCTGGCTGAATCCGCATGTTTACCTGGATACTTTTGTTGTACTGGGCAGCCTTGGCGGGCAGCTTGACGTCGAACCAAAACGTTGGTTTGCGCACGGCAAAATCACAGCGCATTATCAATCTGGTAGTGGGATGTGTCATGTGGTTTATAGCCTTGCAGCTGGCGAGAGACGGTATTGCTCATGCACAAGCCTTGTTCAGTTAGGCGCTATCTGATGGAAAAATAAAACAGAGGCGCTAAGCTTGCCTCCAGAGGTCCTGAATTTTGGGCAAGTCAATTAACACGGAGAGACTAACGTGAAGTTCAAAGTTATCGCCCTGGCGGCATTAATGGGTATTAGCGGGATGGCAGCGCAGGCTAACGAATTGCCGGATGGACCGCATATTGTCACCTCCGGTACGGCAAGTGTGGATGCGGTGCCAGACATTGCCACTCTTGCGATTGAAGTTAACGTGGCCGCGAAGGATGCCGCTACAGCCAAGAAACAGGCAGATGAGCGTGTCGCACAATACATTTCCTTCCTTGAACTCAATCAGATCGCGAAAAAAGATATCAGCTCAGCGAATTTACGCACCCAGCCAGATTATGACTATCAGGATGGTAAAAGTATCCTGAAAGGCTACCGAGCTGTGAGAACGGTGGAAGTCACGCTCCGTCAGTTAGACAAACTGAATTCCTTGCTGGATGGCGCGCTGAAGGCGGGTCTTAACGAAATTCGTTCTGTGTCGCTGGGCGTGGCGCAGCCGGATGCCTATAAAGACAAAGCGCGTAAGGCAGCGATTGATAACGCGATTCATCAGGCGCAGGAACTGGCGAACGGCTTTCATCGTAAACTGGGGCCGGTATATAGCGTGCGCTACCATGTTTCCAACTATCAGCCCAGCCCAATGGTGCGGATGATGAAAGCCGATGCCGCGCCGGTGTCTGCCCAGGAAACTTACGAGCAGGCCGCTATTCAGTTTGATGATCAGGTCGATGTGGTCTTCCAGTTAGAACCTGTGGATCAACAACCCGCTAAAACACCTGCAGCACAATAATACTTGTAGCCCGACGTATTCGTCGGGCTAATGCCTTTACCCGATATTGCCTCCTTTTTCTGTAATTTTCTGTAAAACCATGACGTAATCACCTATCTTTGCTCGCGGTTTCATCAAGGATAGGCTGACTGAAACGGTTAAGCGGACAAGGATGCGGGGAGGGGGGATGGACATTTTTATTTCGAAAAAGATGCGCAATTTCATTTTATTAGCGCAAACCAATAATATTGCCCGGGCGGCAGAAAAAATCCATATGACGGCTTCGCCATTTGGTAAAAGCATTGCCGCGCTGGAAGAACAAATTGGCTATACGCTATTTACCCGCAAAGATAATAATATCAGCCTCAATAAAGCCGGTCAGGAACTGTATCAAAAACTGTTCCCGGTTTATCAACGACTTTCTGCGATTGATAATGAAATCCATAACTCAGGGCGTCGTTCACGAGAAATTGTGATTGGCATAGATAATACTTATCCGACAATTATTTTCGATCAGTTGATTAGTCTCGGAGATAAGTATGAAGGCGTGACCGCCCAGCCAGTTGAGTTCAGCGAAAACGGCGTTATCGATAATCTTTTTGACCGTCAGTTAGATTTTATTATCTCCCCACAGCATGTATCTGCACGAGTTCAGGAACTGGAAAACCTGACTATCAGTGAATTACCACCGCTGCGATTGGGCTTTCTCGTTTCTCGCCGTTATGAAGAGCGTCAAGAGCAAGAGCTGCTTCAGGAGCTGCCCTAGCTACAAATGCGCTTTCAAAACCGGGCTAACTTCGAAGCAATGATTGATGCGAATATGCGACCTTGTGGGATCAATCCCACCATTATTTATCGTCCCTACAGTTTTATGGCCAAAATCAGCGCCGTGGAGCGCGGACATTTTCTGACGGTGATCCCGCATTTTGCCTGGCGACTGGTGAATCCGGCAACGCTGAAATATTTTGATGCGCCGCACAGGCCGATGTATATGCAGGAATATCTTTATTCAATCAGAAATCATCGTTATACCGCCACGATCTTCAGCATATTGCTGAAGATCGTGACGGGACAAACCATTAACCCAGCATCGAGCCGGTTGCAATTAAATTACGGTGTAAGTCGAAGACGTGGCTAAGATCGTGGTGAATATGTCCGCCGGGCGCATTTTCCAGATAGCGATGCAGATAATCCCGATACATAGGATGTGCACAATTATCAATGATAGTGCGGGCGCGTTGAAGCGGGGAAAGACCGCGCAGATCGGCGATCCCTTGTTCGGTGATGATCACTTTGACGCTGTGTTCGCTGTGATCAACATGGCTGCACATTGGCACGACGGTTGAGATCTTGCCTTCTTTAGCAATCGACGGAGCCATAAAGATCGACAGATACGCGTTGCGTTCAAAATCACCGCTGCCGCCGATGCCGTTCATCAGATCGACCCCGGCTACGTGCGTTGAATTTGCATGCCCGTAAATATCAAACTCCAGGCCGACGTTCAGAGCGATGACGCCCAGACGACGGATGATTTCCGGGTTATTGGAAATCTCCTGCGGACGCAACACAATGCGGCTGGCAAAGTAATCCATATTGTCGTAAATCTTGCGCAGGGAATCGGCCGAGATTGTCAGGCTGGAGGCGCTGGCCCCGCTGATTTTGCCGGTTTCCAGTAAATGCACCACCGATTCCTGTAGCACTTCCGAATACATCATGAACGGAGGAATTTCCGGGTTTTCCCCCAGACGCGCCATTACCGCATTATTGATATTGCCCACGCCACTTTGCAGCGGCAGAAATTCCGGCGGAATACGCCCATGCGCCATTTCCTGCAATAAGAACGTGACCACGTTATCGGCAATCTGCTGGCACATGGGATTTTGCTTATCCAGCATATTACCAGCGTCGGGCAAGTTGGTTTCCACGACGGCGACAATCTTTTTCGGATCGATTTGCACATAGCGGGTACCGACGCGATCCATTGCATGGAAGATCGACACGCTATTGCGCCGCGGTGGCGCGCCAGGAATCACAATATCTGCCAGTTCTGCAACGCGCGGATCGTGATAGTGATTAAGTTCAATGATCACTTTCTTCGCTCGCAGCAGCCAGGTCGGCGCATTACCGATCCCGCTGGTTAACCAGACTCGACCATCCGGTGCCAGTGCCGATGCTTCAATGACGGCAACATCAATGTCGCCGAAGAAACCGTAATTGACCATTTGCGCCACTTCGCTCAAATGCAGGTCAACGAAACTCACCGCGCCTTGATTGATCTTTTTACGTAAACTGGACGATGTTTGATATGGCGCACGCCAGGAAACAGCATCGGCGTCAGAAAGTACATCGTCAGCGGCGGCGCTGATTGACGCCCCCGTCAGCAGGCGAATTTGATACGGCTTTTTGGCCTCATGCTGTTCGTTAGCTCTGCGGGCAATCGCGGCGGGTAGGGCTTTCAGCGAACCCGCTGGGGTAAAGCCGCTAAATGCCACCATGTCGTTATGCTGGATAATTTCTGCCGCTTCATCGGCGGTCATCCTTGTCCACTGAGTTTCCATTTTTACTCCTTCGTTCGCAGGGATTAATGACCAACGAAATTAGGTTTACGTTTTTCGAGGAAAGCGTTCATCCCTTCCTGGTAATCTTCGCTGTCATAAACCGCGCGGCGCATCCCCTGAATACGTTCAAATTCATCGGAGTTCATGGTGTGTGCTTCGCCCAGTACACGCAGCTCTTCTTTGATAACGGCAATGGCTAACGGCGCTTTCTCAGAGATGTGGTGCGCCATTTGTAAGGTGAAATCTTCCAGTTCTTCCACTTCCACAACATGGTTGAGGATGCCGACAGCCAGCGCGCGCTGGGCGGTGATTGGCGAAGCGGTAAAAATCAGCTCTTTGACAATGTGGAAGCCCGCGTCGCGGGTCAGGTTGTGAATGCCGACCAGGTTATACGGGACGCCGAGGTTTACAGGCGTCATTGAGAAGGTTGAGGTACTGGCGGCGATGATCAGATCGGAACTCATGATCATTTCAAATGCGCCACCCCAAACACTACCTTCCACCATCGAAATGATCGGTTTCGGGAATTTTTGGATCATGCGGGTGATTTGACGCAATGGATCATCATAGGAGAGCGGATCGCGACCGCCAGACGGCAGTTCGTGAATATCGTGACCTGCGGAGAAGACTTTGGATCCACTTGGCGCCCGCAAAATGATACAGCGAATTTCCGGCCGGTTGAGATCGCTTAACGCCTGCATAAGATCATCAATAAAGACTTTACTTAAGGCATTAAGTTTTCGTCCATAGTTAAACTCAATGACCGCCACTTTGTTGATAGTGGCAACGTTCACATACTGATAAGACATAAAAATTCCTTTAATCAAAATATTGCGTCTGGATAAATTCACTGAGCTGCCGCAGGCCAGTGCGCGGTGAGAGCGTATTGTTTTTGACCGCTAAAAGCGTCTGGCGGTAATAGCGATCGAAATCTTCATTCGCGAACAGGTGATTCAGTACTTCTTCTTCGGTCTGCTTACGCAGCCATTCCACCGATTGTTGTTGCCGCACTTGTTGTAAACGACCACTGGCAGTTAGCGCGGTTTTGAAGTCGATGATGGCGTGCCAGATCTCATCGATTCCACGTTTTTCCAGTGCGCTACAAGTCAGACCCCGTGGCTGCCATTCGTCGTATTTACGTCGCAGAATATGCAGGGCACTCTCGTACATATGCCGGGCAATGGCGACATTGGTATGGTTATCGCCATCGTCTTTGTTGATAACGAGCAGATCAGCCACTTCCATCAGCCCTTTTTTAATGCCCTGCAGATCATCGCCGCCACCGGCAATTTGCAACGAGATAAAACAGTCCACCATGCGGGCGACTTCCGTTTCCGACTGCGCGACGCCAACCGTTTCGACAATCACTACGTCATAACCCGCCGCTTCGCATAACAGCATTAATTCCCGTGCTCGCTGACTGGCACCGCCCAGATGACCGGAGGAGGGTACCGGGCGAATAAACGCCGCCTCGGCACGCGCCAGGTCATTCATGCGGGTTTTATCCCCGAGAATGCTACCGCCAGTGACCGGGCTGCTGGGATCGACCGCAATAACAGCAACCTTTAATCCCTCACGAATCAACAACATGCCAAAGGCTTCAAGAAAGGTACTTTTCCCCGCGCCGGGTGTGCCGGTAACGCCCAGTCGCAGGGCGTTACCACAGAACGGCATAATGGCGTCAAGCAGCTGTGTACTTAGCGCCTGATGACGTGGGTGACGGCTTTCCACCAGCGTCATGGCTTGGGCGAGCGTGGCACGCTCACCCTGACGTAAGCGGCGAATACTTTCTGCCAGCGTGGCTTCATTAATCATGATGCTGGCTTATCAGATTCAGTACGTCGCGCACACTGTCGAGCATAGGTGTACCTGGACCATAAATCGCCGCCACGCCGCGCTCTTGCAGGAAGGCGTAATCCTGCGGCGGAATGACGCCACCCGCGACCACGCAGATATCTTCGCGTCCCCATTTTTTCAGCGCTTCGACCAGTTCCGGGATCAGCGTTTTATGACCGGCAGCCAGTGAGGATGCGCCCACTACGTGAACGTCGTTTTCTACGGCCAGGCGGGCGATCTCTTCAGGTGTAGAGAACATCGGGCTTAAATCTACGTCGAAACCGAGATTCGGAATAGGCGCTGGCGATCACTTTCGCGCCGCGATCGTGTCCATCCTGGCCCATCTTAGCGATCAGAATGCGCGGGCGACGACCATTGTCGGCAAGGAACTGCTCCGTTTGCGCAACAATGGCATCGAACTCGGAGGCCGATTTCTCAGACTGATGATAGCTTTGCGCAATCACGCCGGTAACACACTGGCTTGGCACCAGATAACGGTCGAAAGCGACTTCCAGCGCATCGGAAATTTCACCCAGGGTGGCGCGAACGCGAGCGGCATTAACAGCGGCAGCCAGCAGGTTTTCGTTATGCTGTGCGGCGTGAGTCAGGGCGTTCAACGCGGCGGTTACGGCGGCATCATCACGGGTGGCGCGAATGCGTTCCAGCGAAGCAATTTGCTCGTTACGCACCATCACGTTGTCGATCTCAAGTACATCGTTTTCGTCTTCGTGATCCAGTTTGTACTTGTTGACACCAACGATGACACGCTTGCCCTGGTCGATCAGCGACTGTTCGCGCGCTGAGGCCTCTTCGATCATTCGTTTTGGCAGACCTGCTTCGATCGCTTTCGCCATGCCACCGGCTTCGTCGATCTGTTGGATAATAGCTCTGGCTTGTTTGACGATTTGATCGGTCAGCGACTCAATGTAATAGGATCCGGCCAGTGGATCGACGGTGTGGCAGAGTTCTGATTCTTCCTGGATGATGATCTGGGTGTTGCGGGCAATGCGTGCTGAGAAATCGGTAGGCAAACCAAGCGCTTCGTCAAAGGCGTTGGTATGCAGTGACTGAGTACCGCCCAGCGTCGCAGCCAGTGCTTCAATGGTGGTGCGGATAACGTTGTTATACGGATCCTGTTCAGTCAGGCTCCAGCCTGAGGTCTGGCAGTGGGTACGCAGCGCCAGTGATTTCGGATCCTGTGCGCCAAATCCACTGACCGCTTCGCTCCATAAATAACGTGCCGCACGCAACATGGCGACGTTCATAAACAGATCCATGCCGATACCGAAGAATAACTACAGGCGAGGAGCGAAGTCATCTATTTTCAGTCCGGCAGAGATTGCTGCTTTGATGTACTCAATCCCATCGGCGAGCGTAAATGCTACCTGCTGCACGCAGTTGGCACCCGCTTCCCCCATGTGGTAACCGCTGATACTGATGGTATTAAATCGCGGCATGTTGCCGGAACACCAGGCGATGATGTCGGCGATAATGCGCATTGACGGTTTTGGTGGGTAAATATAGGTGTTGCGGCAGAGGTACTCTTTGAGAATATCGTTTTGAATGGTGCCGGTCAGTTTATCAGGTGTAACACCTTGCTCTTCTGCGGCGACGATATAAAACGCCAGTACTGGTAGCACTGCGCCATTCATGGTCATCGAAACCGACATTTTATCCAGCGGGATCTGGTCGAACAGGACTTTCATATCTTCCACGGTGTCAATAGCGACGTCCGCTTTGCCGACGTCACCCGCCACGCGTGGGTTATCGGAGTCGTAGCCACGGTGGGTGGCAAGGTCAAACGCAACGGAAAGACCTTTTTGCCCGGCGGCCAGGTTACGGCGATAAAAAGCGTTGGACTCTTTTGCTGTTGAAAAACCAGCATACTGACGGATGGTCCACGGTTGGGCGGTATACATAGTGGCACGCGGGCCACGAACGTAGGGCGGCAAACCAGGAAGGGTACCTGTCACCTCCAGATTATCGAGATCGGCTTCGGTATACAGCGGCTTGATGGCGATCCCTTCCGCGGTTTGCTGAACCAGCGAGTCGACAGTTTTCTCCCGACGGCTCAATTCCTTGTTGGCAAGCTGTTGCCACTCCTGCTCGTTAGACATTATTTGCTCCGTAAAACGCAATCAAAATGAGGGTATTTGCGCTTACGGTGAGCTTTTTACGTGGGTTTGTCGCCAGCAAAAAAAATGCATTCAGACGTCGTTTTTTGCCGCCTGAGATTTGTCTATTTTGTGATGTGATTCAAGGAATACAAAAAGAAGTGAGGACAACGCCTGATATGTGCTATCAGGCATTATTTGATGGATTAATCCTGACGAAGGACTTTGTGACCATAATCGAGTAACGCATCAGTGACTTTACGCATCATGCGGCTTTCAGGAGCAAAGCGGTGCCAGTAGAGCATCCGTCGTTGAAATAGCCCAGGCGTTAAGTCAATCAGTTCACCGCTGGCCAGCTCTTTCTCGATTTGCAGGTGCGGGATCATACAGCAGGTGGTGCCCTGGCGAGCAAGTTGTACGAACGCTTCTGAAGAATTAACGATATGGCAGGGTACGCTGCCAGGAGGAAGATCGAAGTTTTGCTGCAAAAAGGCCTGGTGCATATCGTCAAGATGGTCAAACGCGACCACTGGCGCTTTCAATAATGCCGAACGCGTTACGCCGTTAGGAAAATATTTTTCGGCAAACGGTTTTGAGCTGACGAACAGATAGTCGAGCGCACCGAGTTTATCGACAAGACAACTCGGCAGCGCCTGATGTTGAATACTCACCGCGCCGACCACTTCGCCGCGGCGCAGACGTTCCTGAGTACGGGTTTCATCTTCTACCTGCAAGTTGAGGCGGATAGGCGAATCAGCCAACACAGGAGCCAGTGCCGGAAGCAACCACGTCGCCAGACTGTCAGCGTTGACCGCCAGTGAAAGCAGCAGCGGAGTCGAACCGGTTTGTTCATCGCCCAGCCACTCTTCTTCCAGCAACTCCACCTGGCGCAGCAGTGCCAGCAGTTTTTGCCCTTGTTCCGTCGGGCGCGGCGGTACGGTACGCACCAACAGCGGCTGCCCGAACATATTTTCCAGTTGCTTAATGCGCTGTGAGACGGCTGATTGTGTAATGCACAGCTTTTGTGCCGCGCGCTCAAATCCTCGTTCACGTATCACCGCATCCAGTGCCAGTAATGTTCTGTAGTCCGGGCGTTTCATTGCTGTTGTCTGCTCCTGGTAAATGCTTTTTCCTGCACTATGACACAATTTTGTGTCAGGTTGCATATACCGAAGCCGTCGGCGGGTAACATTTGTATCAATGGTTAAACGCGCAGCTTAAAAGATCAGGGATTTGCGCTATTGCATTTCGCTTAGCGACTTCGCGCCCTGGTTATGTTGAATGGCGTGGCGTTATTGCCTCTGTTCGCACCGTGGAGCGGCATACCCAGACCGTTGTATGCTTTATTTGCGGGGCGAAAGGGGATGCCCGCCATTGCGCGATATTTTATGGATGAGTTAACCACCCGGCTTGCCAACGGGGTCTGAATCGCTTTTTTTGTATATAATGCGTGTGAAATTTCATACCACAGGCGAAACGATCATGACGCAGGATGAATTGAAAAAAGCAGTAGGATGGGCGGCACTTCAGTATGTTCAGCCCGGCACCATTGTTGGTGTAGGTACAGGTTCCACCGCCGCACACTTTATTGACGCGCTCGGCACGATGAAAGGCCAGATTGAAGGGGCCGTTTCCAGTTCAGATGCTTCCACTGAAAAACTGAAAAGCCTCGGCATTCACGTTTTTGATCTCAACGAAGTCGACAGCCTTGGCATCTACGTTGATGGCGCAGATGAAATCAACGGCCACATGCAAATGATCAAAGGCGGCGGCGCGGCGCTGACCCGTGAAAAAATCATTGCTTCGGTTGCGGAAAAATTTATCTGTATTGCCGACGCCTCCAAGCAGGTTGATATTCTGGGTAAATTCCCGCTGCCAGTAGAAGTTATCCCGATGGCACGTAGTGCAGTGGCGCGCCAGCTGGTGAAACTGGGCGGTCGTCCGGAATACCGTCAGGGCGTGGTGACCGATAATGGCAACGTGATCCTCGACGTCCACGGCATGGAAATCCTTGACCCGATAGCGATGGAAAACGCCATAAATGCGATTCCTGGCGTGGTGACTGTTGGCTTGTTTGCTAACCGTGGCGCGGACGTTGCGCTGATTGGCACACCTGACGGTGTCAAAACCATTGTGAAATGATCTGACGGGGGAACCTCCCCCGTTAAAAAAATTCTCTTCATTAAATTTGGTGACATGTGTCACGCTTTTACCAGGCAATTGTCGATTGCTCTAAATAAATCCTCTAAACCAGCATATTCATCCAAGAATTACCTTTGCGTGATATTTCCTCAACATCGCGACGCAAACGTTCATATTGCCGCAATATTATTTTTTGATATGTTGAAAGGCGGATGCAAATCCGCACACAACATTTCAAAAGACAGGATTGGGTAAATGGCAAAGGTATCGCTGGAGAAAGACAAGATTAAGTTTCTGCTGGTAGAAGGCGTGCACCAAAAGGCGCTGGAAAGCCTTCGTGCAGCTGGTTACACCAACATCGAATTTCACAAAGGCGCGCTGGATGATGAACAATTAAAAGAATCCATCCGCGATGCCCACTTCATCGGCCTGCGATCCCGTACCCATCTGACTGAAGACGTGATCAACGCCGCAGAAAAACTGGTCGCTATTGGCTGTTTCTGTATCGGAACAAACCAGGTTGATCTGGATGCGGCGGCAAAGCGCGGGATCCCGGTATTTAACGCACCGTTCTCAAATACGCGCTCTGTTGCGGAGCTGGTGATTGGCGAACTGCTGCTGCTATTGCGCGGCGTGCCGGAAGCCAATGCTAAAGCGCACCGTGGCGTGTGGAACAAACTGGCGGCGGGTTCTTTTGAAGCGCGCGGCAAAAAGCTGGGTATCATCGGCTATGGTCATATTGGTACGCAATTGGGCATTCTGGCTGAATCGCTGGGAATGTATGTTTACTTTTATGATATTGAAAACAAACTGCCGCTGGGCAACGCCACTCAGGTACAGCATCTTTCTGACCTGCTGAATATGAGCGATGTGGTGAGTCTGCATGTACCAGAGAATCCGTCCACCAAAAATATGATGGGCGCGAAAGAGATTTCGCTAATGAAGCCCGGCTCGCTGCTGATTAATGCCTCGCGCGGTACTGTGGTGGATATTCCGGCGCTGTGTGATGCGCTGGCGAGCAAACATCTGGCGGGGGCGGCAATCGACGTATTCCCGACGGAACCGGCGACCAATAGCGATCCATTTACCTCTCCACTGTGTGAATTCGACAACGTCCTTCTGACGCCACACATTGGCGGTTCGACTCAGGAAGCGCAGGAGAATATCGGCTTGGAAGTTGCGGGTAAATTGATCAAGTATTCTGACAATGGCTCAACGCTCTCTGCGGTGAACTTCCCGGAAGTCTCGCTGCCACTGCATGGTGGTCGTCGTCTGATGCACATCCACGAAAACCGTCCGGGCGTGCTAACTGCGCTGAACAAAATCTTCGCCGAGCAGGGCGTCAACATCGCCGCGCAATATCTACAAACTTCCGCCCAGATGGGTTATGTAGTTATTGATATTGAAGCTGACGAACACGTTGCCAAAAAAGCGCTGCAGGCAATGAAAGCTATTCCGGGTACCATTCGCGCCCGTCTGCTGTACTAATTCCCCTTCTCTGAAAATTAACGGGCAGGTCACTGACTTGCCCGTTTTTTTATCCCTTCTCCACACCGTTGCCGCGTTGCGCATTCTACTTTGCGAGTCTGCTCCAGAAAATAAATCAAAGTCAGATCAATGCGTTGTGTTTATTTAATGGGGATTTACGATGGCGGGACAGCATAGGGCTGTAACGGTAAAGCCCTCACCGAAGCGAGGGCTTAAAGGAGAAGGGTTATGATGCGACTTGTCATCATACTGATTGTACTGTTACTGATAAGTTTCGGAGCTTATTAACAGTCAGTCTCAAGGGAGGAGTCATCCTTCCTTACCCTTACTCACTAAATTAGGTCAAAGAATCAACGATGTCAATCAGGGCGATGCGGGGTGCATCGCCCTGAACCGAACTTTTTGATAGCCACTTCATCGCCCACGTTTACTGCCGTAATAGATCCTTTTTCCCAAAAATTATCTCTGTTTTGCATGGGGTTTTTCGAGCACGCTCGAAGAAAAGATTTAAAGGTAGATCAATGCGTTGTGGTTATTTAAAGAGATCTTACGATAGCTGGGCAGCATGGGGCTGTAACGGTAAAGCCCTCACCGAAGCGAGGGCTTGAAGGAGAAGGGGTATGATGCGACTTGCCATCATACTGATTGTACTGTTACTCATAAGTTTCCCAGCTTATTAACAGTCAGTCACAGGGGAGGAGCAATCCTCCCTTACCCTTACTCACTAAATTAGGTTAAAGAATCAACGATGTCAATCAGGGCGATACAGGTGTATCGCCCTTACCACTCCCAGACTTTCGACGGTGTAACCACCGCAGGAAGAGGGATATCCCACTCTTCAACGGGGAGTTTTTCCACCAACTGACAATCATGCGCATAACCCACCGGTTGCGTTTTATAGTGCTGCCAGTTTTGTAAGGTCCGATCATAAAAACCACCGCCCATTCCCAGGCGCTGACCGTACTCATCAAAGGCGACCAGCGGTGTGATCAGCACGTCTAATCGGGAAAGGGGTAGCACGTCACGCACATCCAGTTTTGGCTCATGGATCTTCAACCTGTTCATCACCAGTTCGCTTTGCGGATGGTAATTCAGGAACAGCAAATTACCGGCACTAAAGGGATGCAAAACTGGAAGATATACGCGCTTACCGGCGCGCCAGAGTTGTTCTATTAGCGGCTGGGTGTCGAGTTCACCATCAAAAGAGAGGAATACAGCGACCGTATGCGCCATCACCACCGGGGGATAAGTCATCATCCGGGTAGCGGCTTGTTGACCCATTTCCAGCTGTTGTTCCGGCGTTAACGCACGACGACGTTGCCGAATCATTTTGCGGATTTCTTGTCGGGATAATGTCAGTGGGAGCTCTGGTAGTTGCGTCATGGCTGGTGCCAGATAAGAAGGGAATCTCCGAGATGCCGCCGCAGGCTGTAACCCTTGAACCCTTGGTTCAAGGTGAATGTGTCGTCGCAGTTTTAAGGCTTCTCGGACGAACCGAGCATGCTCACCAACCGCGGAGCGCCACATTCTTGTGGTATGAAATATCGGCTCAGGGGACTGGCCCGCTTGCGAACATCTCAGAGAAATTTTGTCTTCACGGTTACTCTACCACAGTAAACCGAAAAGTGTCATTCAAAGTTTTGGTTAGTTTTTTCGGTGATGCGACCTTGTTCAAGTAACGCTTGTTCTATGGTCTGCTGCAGCATCCGAATACGCTGTTCCATACTTGCCGCGTAGTCACGAGTCTTTGCTTTTTCTTGCGCTAACTCATAGCTGATATTCAATGCGGCAATGAAGACCAACTGTTCAGTATTTGTGACTCTAGTGCGTTCTTTCAGATCTTGCAACCGTTGGTTCAGATCGTCCGCTGCCTGATTCAACGCATCCCTTTGGTCAGGCGGGCAGTTCACACGCAGTGAACGGCCAAAAATTTGGATATCGACGGGTTGTGCAGACATGCCACCTTCCTGCTGATTGACTGCGCTGCCTTCGTCTTTAGACCCATGGTCTGCGAAGGGGCGACACTATAGCTACCCTGATGAGAAGAGACAAGCCCTTTTCTGGTCCACCAGGGCCCAAAGTGGTAGCATATCATGAATATTCCTCCCTTTGACGACGAATGCTTATGTCTATACAGAACGAAATGCCTGGTTACAACGAAATGAACCAGTATCTGAACCAACAAGGGACGGGTCTGACCCCTGCCGAGATGCATGGTTTAATCAGTGGGATGATATGTGGCGGTAACGATGACAGCTCATGGCTGCCGCTACTTCACGACCTGACGAACGAAGGCATGGCTTTCGGTCATGAGCTGGCACAGGCACTGCGTAAAATGCACTCTGCCACCAGCGATGCCCTGCAGGATGACGGCTTCCTTTTTCAGCTTTATCTGCCTGATGGCGATGATGTCAGCGTTTTCGATCGGGCTGATGCACTGGCAGGTTGGGTCAATCACTTCCTGCTTGGTCTTGGCGTTACGCAACCGAAGCTGGACAAAGTGACCGGCGAAACCGGTGAAGCCATCGACGATCTGCGTAACATCGCGCAGCTGGGCTACGACGAAGACGAAGATCAGGAAGAGCTTGAAATGTCGCTTGAAGAGATCATCGAATACGTTCGTGTTGCCGCGCTGTTATGCCACGACACCTTTACTCATCCGCAACCGACCGCGCCAGAAGTACAAAAACCGACTCTACACTAAAAACAAAAAACGTAAGGAGAGTGTTATGAGTGAGATATCCCGGCAAGAGTTTCAGCGTCGCCGTCAGGCCCTGGTGGAGCAAATGCAACCCGGCAGCGCCGCGCTGATTTTTGCTGCACCAGAAGTAACACGTAGCGCCGACAGCGAATACCCCTATCGTCAGAACAGTGACTTCTGGTACTTCACCGGCTTTAACGAACCGGAAGCGGTGCTGGTGCTGATTAAAAGCGATGACACTCATAACCACAGCGTTCTGTTTAACCGCGTTCGCGACCTGACGGCGGAGATCTGGTTTGGCCGTCGCTTAGGCCAGGATGCCGCGCCAGAGAAACTGGGCGTTGACCGCGCACTGGCATTCAGCGAAATCAATCAGCAACTTTATCAACTACTTAACGGCCTGGATGTGGTTTACCATGCCCAGGGCGAATATGCATATGCTGATGAAATCGTGAACAGTGCGCTGGAAAAACTGCGTAAAGGTTCGCGGCAAAATCTCACCGCACCGGCAACGATGATCGACTGGCGTCCTGTTGTTCATGAAATGCGCCTGTTCAAATCGCCAGAAGAGATTGCCGTACTCCGCCGCGCGGGAGAAATCACCGCCATGGCACATACACGGGCGATGGAAAAATGCCGTCCGGGAATGTTCGAGTACCATCTGGAAGGCGAAATTCACCACGAATTTAACCGCCACGGTGCGCGCTATCCTTCCTATAACACCATTGTAGGCAGCGGTGAAAACGGCTGCATTCTGCACTACACCGAAAACGAGAGTGAACTGCGCGACGGTGGCCTGGTGTTGATTGACGCGGGTTGTGAATACAAAGGTTACGCGGGCGATATTACCCGCACCTTCCCGGTCAACGGCAAATTCACCCAGGCCCAGCGTGAAATCTACGACATTGTGCTGGAGTCTCTCGAAACCAGCCTGCGCCTGTATCGTCCGGGAACTTCCATTCTGGAAGTCACTGGTGAAGTGGTGCGCATCATGGTTAGCGGCCTGGTAAAACTCGGCATCCTGAAAGGTAATGTTGATGAACTGATCGCTCAGAACGCCCATCGTCCTTTCTTTATGCATGGCCTTAGTCACTGGTTAGGACTGGATGTCCATGACGTTGGCGTTTATGGTCAGGATCGCTCGCGCATTCTGGAACCGGGGATGGTACTGACCGTAGAGCCTGGTCTGTATATCGCGCCGGATGCGGATGTGCCAGAACAATATCGCGGTATCGGCATTCGTATTGAAGACGACATTGTGATTACCGAAACCGGCAACGAAAACCTCACCGCCAGCGTGGTGAAAAAGCCGGAAGAAATCGAAGCGTTGATGGCTGCTGCGAGAAAGCAATGAGCGTAATCATCGTCGGTGGCGGCATGGCGGGCGCGACGCTGGCGCTGGCTATTTCCCGGTTAAGTCACGGGGCGCTGCCGGTACATTTGATTGAAGCGACTGCGCCAGAGTCACATGCTCATCCGGGCTTTGATGGACGAGCGATAGCGCTGGCGGCGGGTACCTGTCAGCAACTGGCGCGCATCGGCGTCTGGCAATCTCTGGCTGATTGCGCAACCGCCATCACTACCGTGCATGTCAGCGATCGTGGTCATGCTGGATTCGTCACCCTCGCCGCAGAAGATTACCAACTGGCGGCGCTGGGGCAGGTTGTCGAATTGCATAATGTCGGGCAACGGCTGTTTGCATTGCTGCGAAAAGCACCTGGCGTAATGCTGCATTGCCCCGATCGCGTAGCTAACGTTGCCCGTACTCAGAGTCACGTTGAAGTGACGCTGGAGAGCGGCGAGATGCTGACGGGCCGCGTGCTGATAGCCGCTGATGGCACCCATTCAGCGTTAGCCACCGCGTGCGGCGTTGATTGGCAGCAGGAGCCTTACGAACAACTGGCAGTGATTGCCAACGTTGCTACTTCTGTTGCGCACGAAGGCCGCGCTTTTGAACGCTTCACGCAACATGGCCCGCTGGCGATGTTGCCGATGTCTGACGGACGCTGTTCGCTGGTCTGGTGTCATCCACTGGAACGGCGCGAAGAGGTGCTGTCGTGGAGCGACGAGAAGTTTTGCCGTGAACTCCAGTCTGCCTTTGGCTGGCGACTGGGGCAAATTACCCACGCCGGTAAACGCAGTGCTTATCCGCTGGCATTAACCCGCGCCGCCAGACCGATTACCCATCGCACTGTGCTGGTGGGCAATGCGGCGCAAACTCTGCACCCGATTGCCGGGCAAGGGTTTAACCTCGGTATGCGAGATGTCATGAGCCTTGCGGAAACCCTGACTCAGGCGCATGAGCGCGGAGAAGACATCGGTGATTACGGCATATTGTGCCGCTATCAGCAGCATCGACAGAGCGATCGCGAAGCAACCATCGGCGTCACGGACAGCCTGGTACATCTTTTTGCCAACCGTTGGGCACCGCTGGTTGTCGGGCGCAACATCGGACTGATGACGATGGAATTATTCACCCCGGCACGCGATGTGCTGGCGCAGCGCACCCTCGGTTGGGTGGCGCGTTGAAGGCGGTTTTAAGGAATAAACAATGCAAAGTGTTGATGTAGCCATTGTTGGCGGCGGCATGGTGGGGCTGGCGGTTGCCTGCGGCTTACAGGGGAGCGGCTTACGCGTTGCCGTACTGGAGCAGCGCGTACCGGAACCTCTGGCGGTAGATGCACTACCACAACTGCGCGTTTCGGCTATCAATGCCGCCAGCGAAAAATTACTCACCCGTCTTGGCGTCTGGCAGGACATTCTCGCTCGTAGGGCCAGTTGCTATCACGGCATGGAAGTGTGGGACAAAGACAGTTTTGGTCACATCTCGTTTGACGATCAAAGCATGGGCTATAGCCATCTTGGGCACATCGTTGAAAACTCAGTGATTCACTACGCGCTGTGGAACAAAGCGCAGCAGTCGTCAGATATTACTCTGTTGGCCCCCACAGAATTACAGCAGGTCGCCTGGGGAGAAAATGAAACCTTCCTGACGCTGAAAGATGGCAGCATGTTAACGGCGCGTCTGGTGATTGGCGCGGACGGTGCTAATTCCTGGTTGCGCAACAAAGCAGATATTCCGCTGACTTTCTGGGATTATCAGCATCACGCGCTGGTAGCGACCATTCGCACGGAAGAACCGCATGATGCGGTGGCGCGGCAGGTTTTCCATGGCGAAGGCATTCTGGCCTTTTTACCGCTTAGCGATCCGCATCTTTGCTCGATTGTCTGGTCACTGTCGCCAGAGGAAGCGCAGCGGATGCAGCAGGCAAGTGAAGACGAATTTAATCGCGCGTTAAATATCGCTTTTGATAATCGCCTTGGCTTATGCAAGGTTGAGAGCGCGCGTCAGGTGTTCCCGCTGACGGGGCGTTATGCGCGCCAGTTTGCCGCACACCGTCTGGCGCTGGTGGGCGACGCCGCGCATACCATTCACCCACTGGCGGGGCAGGGCGTTAATCTCGGATTTATGGACGCCGCAGAGCTGATTGCTGAACTGAAACGGTTGCATCGTCAGGGTAAAGACATCGGGCAGTACATTTACCTGCGCCGCTATGAACGTAGCCGCAAGCACAGCGCGGCGCTGATGCTGGCTGGTATGCAGGGTTTTCGCGATCTCTTTTCCGGCGCTAATCCGGCGAAAAAACTGCTGCGTGATATTGGTTTGAAACTGGCCGACACGCTTCCTGGCGTTAAGCCGCAACTTATCCGCCAGGCAATGGGATTAAACGATTTGCCTGAATGGCTGCGTTAAAAATTTCTCCTCTGTTGTTTATTTGATACCCATCACACTTTCATCTCCCGGTTTTTTCGCCGGGAGATTTTCCTCATTTGAAATAAACTAATTTCACCTCCGTTTTCGCATTATATTTTCTAATGCCATGATTTTTTGATTTAGTGTTTTTTGACATTTTTTTAGCTCTTAATATTGTCTTATTCAAATTGACTTTCTCATCACATCATCTTTGTATAGAAATTGGTGTATTTTTTGGTTTTTTATTCTGTCGCGATTTTTGCATTTTTTAACCATAAGCTAATGTGATGATCAATTTTACCTTATGGTTAACAGTCTGTTTCGGTGGTAAGTTCAGGCAAAAGAGAACGATTGCGTTGGGGACCGGGAGTGGCTCCGATGCTGGGTTTTGTGGTGATAATTTCACCATGAAAAAGTTGTCAGCCCCGCTTATTCAATGAGGACAAGATGGCACAACAGACTCCTTTGTACGAACAACACACGCTTTGCGGCGCTCGCATGGTGGATTTCCACGGCTGGATGATGCCGCTGCATTACGGTTCGCAAATCGACGAACATCATGCGGTACGTACCGATGCCGGAATGTTTGATGTGTCGCATATGACCATCGTCGATCTCCGCGGCAGCCGCACCCGGGAGTTTCTGCGTTATCTGCTGGCGAACGATGTGGCGAAGCTCACCAAAAGCGGCAAAGCCCTTTACTCGGGGATGTTGAATGCCTCTGGCGGTGTGATAGATGATCTCATCGTCTACTACTTTACTGAAGATTTCTTCCGCCTCGTTGTTAACTCCGCCACCCGCGAAAAAGACCTCTCCTGGATTACCCAACACGCTGAACCTTTCGGCATCGAAATTACCGTTCGTGATGACCTTTCCATGATTGCCGTGCAAGGGCCGAATGCTCAGGCAAAAGCTGCCACACTGTTTAATGATGCTCAGCTTCAGGCGGTGGAAGGGATGAAACCGTTCTTTGGCGTGCAGGTGGGCGATCTGTTTATTGCCACCACTGGTTATACCGGTGAAGCGGGCTATGAAATTGCGCTGCCCAATGAAAAAGCGGCCGATTTCTGGCGTGCGCTGGTGGAAGCGGGCGTTAAGCCCTGCGGTCTGGGGGCGCGTGACACGCTGCGTCTGGAAGCGGGCATGAATCTTTATGGTCAGGAGATGGACGAAACTATTTCTCCTTTAGCCGCCAACATGGGCTGGACTATCGCCTGGGAACCGACAGATCGTGACTTTATCGGTCGTGAAGCCCTGGAAGTGCAGCGTGAGCATGGTACAGAAAAACTGGTTGGTCTGGTGATGACCGAAAAAGGCGTGCTGCGTAATGAACTGCCGGTACGCTTTACCGATGCGCAGGGCAACCAGCATGAAGGCATTATCACCAGCGGTACTTTCTCCCCGACGCTGGGTTACAGCATTGCGCTGGCGCGCGTGCCGGAAGGTATTGGCGAAACGGCGATTGTGCAAATTCGCAACCGTGAAATGCCGGTTAAAGTGACAAAACCTGTTTTTGTGCGTAACGGCAAAGCCGTCGCGTGATTTACTTTTTTGGAGATTGATTGATGAGCAACGTACCAGCAGAACTGAAATACAGCAAAGAACACGAATGGCTGCGTAAAGAAGCCGACGGCACTTACACCGTTGGTATTACCGAACATGCTCAGGAGCTGTTAGGCGATATGGTGTTTGTTGACCTGCCGGAAGTGGGCGCAACGGTTAGCGCGGGCGATGACTGCGCGGTTGCCGAATCGGTAAAAGCGGCGTCAGACATTTATGCGCCAGTAAGCGGTGAAATCGTGGCGGTAAACGACGCACTGAGCGATTCCCCGGAACTGGTGAACAGCGAACCGTATGCAGGCGGCTGGATCTTTAAAATCAAAGCCAGCGATGAAAGCGAACTGGAATCACTGCTGGATGCGACCGCATACGAAGCATTGTTAGAAGATGAGTAACGGCTTTATTCCTCTTCTGCGGGAGAGGATCAGGGTGAGGAAAATTTATGCCTCACCCTCACTCTCTTCGTAAGGAGAGAGGTTCACAATTCACTGCACGTTTCAGGAACCATCGCTCATGACACAGACGTTAAGCCAGCTTGAAAACAGCGGCGCTTTTATTGAACGCCATATCGGACCGGACGCCGCGCAACAGCAAGAAATGCTGAATGCCGTTGGTGCACAATCGTTAAACGCGCTGACCGGCCAGATTGTGCCGAAAGATATTCAGCTTGCGACACCACCGCAGGTTGGCGCACCGGCGACCGAATACGCCGCACTGGCAGAACTCAAGGCTATTGCCAGTCGCAATAAACGCTTCACGTCTTACATCGGCATGGGTTACACCGCCGTGCAGCTACCGCCGGTTATCCTGCGTAACATGCTGGAAAATCCGGGCTGGTATACCGCGTACACTCCGTATCAACCTGAAGTCTCCCAGGGCCGCCTTGAAGCACTGCTCAACTTCCAGCAGGTAACGCTGGATTTGACTGGACTGGATATGGCCTCTGCTTCTCTTCTGGACGAGGCCACTGCTGCCGCCGAAGCAATGGCGATGGCGAAACGCGTCAGCAAACTGAAAAATGCCAACCGCTTCTTCGTGGCTTCCAATGTGCATCCGCAAACGCTGGATGTGGTCCGTACTCGTGCCGAAACCTTTGGTTTTGAAGTGATTGTCGATGACGCGCAAAAAGTGCTCGACCATCAGGACGTCTTCGGCGTGCTGTTACAGCAGGTAGGCACTACCGGTGAAATTCACGACTACACTGCGCTTATTAGCGAACTGAAATCACGCAAAATTGTGGTCAGCGTTGCCGCCGATATTATGGCGCTGGTGCTGTTAACTGCGCCGGGTAAACAGGGCGCGGATATTGTTTTTGGTTCGGCGCAACGCTTCGGCGTGCCGATGGGCTACGGTGGCCCACACGCGGCATTCTTTGCGGCGAAAGATGAATACAAACGCTCAATGCCGGGCCGTATTATCGGTGTATCGAAAGATGCAGCTGGCAATACCGCGCTGCGCATGGCGATGCAGACTCGCGAGCAACATATTCGTCGTGAGAAAGCGAACTCCAACATTTGTACTTCCCAGGTACTGCTGGCAAACATCGCCAGCCTGTATGCCGTTTATCACGGCCCGGTTGGCCTGAAACGTATCGCTAACCGCATTCACCGTCTGACCGATATTCTGGCGGCGGGCCTGCAACAAAAAGGTCTGAAACTGCGCCATGCGCACTATTTCGACACCTTGTGTGTGGAAGTGGCCGACAAAGCGGGCGTACTGACGCGTGCCGAAGCGGCTGAAATCAACCTGCGTAGCGATATCCTGAACGCCGTGGGGATCACCCTTGATGAAACCACCACGCGTGAAAACGTAATGCAGCTTTTCAGTGTGCTGCTGGGCGATAACCACGGGCTGGAGATCGACACGCTGGACAAAGACGTGGCTCACGACAGCCGCTCTATCCAGCCTGCGATGCTGCGCGACGACGAAATCCTCACCCATCCGGTGTTTAATCGCTATCACAGCGAAACCGAAATGATGCGCTATATGCACTCGCTGGAGCGTAAAGATCTGGCGCTGAATCAGGCGATGATCCCGCTGGGTTCCTGCACCATGAAACTGAACGCCGCCGCCGAGATGATCCCAATCACTTGGACGGAATTTGCCGAACTGCACCCGTTTTGCCCGCCGGAACAGGCTGAAGGTTATCAGCAGATGATTGCGCAGCTGGCTGACTGGCTGGTGAAACTGACCGGTTACGACGCCGTTTGTATGCAGCCGAACTCCGGCGCACAGGGCGAATACGCGGGCCTGCTGGCGATTCGTCATTATCATGAAAGCCGCAACGAAGGGCATCGCGATATCTGCCTGATCCCGGCTTCTGCGCACGGAACTAACCCCGCTTCTGCACATATGGCAGGAATGCAGGTGGTGGTTGTGGCGTGTGATAAAAACGGCAACATCGATCTGACTGATCTGCGCGCGAAAGCGGAACAGGCGGGCGATAACCTCTCCTGTATCATGGTGACTTATCCTTCTACCCACGGCGTGTATGAAGAAACGATCCGTGAAGTGTGTGAAGTCGTGCATCAGTTCGGCGGTCAGGTTTACCTTGATGGCGCGAACATGAACGCCCAGGTTGGCATCACCTCGCCGGGCTTTATTGGCGCGGACGTTTCGCACCTCAACCTGCATAAAACTTTCTGCATTCCGCACGGCGGTGGTGGTCCGGGTATGGGACCGATCGGTGTGAAAGCGCATCTGGCACCGTTTGTACCGGGTCATAGCGTGGTGCAAATCGAAGGCATGTTAACCCGTCAGGGCGCAGTTTCTGCGGCACCGTTCGGTAGCGCCTCTATCCTGCCAATCAGCTGGATGTACATCCGCATGATGGGCGCAGAAGGGCTGAAAAAAGCAAGCCAGGTGGCAATCCTCAACGCCAACTATATTGCCAGCCGCCTGCAGGATGCCTTCCCGGTGCTGTATACCGGTCGCGACGGTCGCGTGGCGCACGAATGTATTCTCGATATTCGCCCGCTGAAAGAAGAAACCGGCATCAGCGAGCTGGATATTGCCAAGCGCCTGATCGACTACGGTTTCCACGCGCCGACGATGTCGTTCCCGGTGGCGGGTACGCTGATGGTTGAACCGACTGAATCTGAAAGCAAAGTGGAACTGGATCGCTTTATCGACGCGATGCTGGCTATCCGCGCAGAAATTGACCAGGTGAAAGCCGGTGTCTGGCCGCTGGAAGATAACCCGCTGGTGAACGCGCCGCACATTCAGAGCGAACTGGTCGCCGAGTGGGCGCATCCGTACAGCCGTGAAGTTGCGGTATTCCCGGCAGGCGTGGCAGACAAATACTGGCCGACGGTGAAACGTCTGGATGATGTTTACGGCGACCGTAACCTGTTCTGCTCCTGCGTACCGATTAGCGAATACCAGTAATTCACTGATTCGAGTATTTTCTAAAGGCGCTTCGGCGCCTTTTTAGTCAGATGACAAAGTACAAAAGTGCTCAGACAGTCCCCTCGCCCCTTTGGGGAGAGGGTTAGGGTGAGGGGAACAGGCCGGCACTGGCGCGAATATTTACCCTCACCCCGACCCTCTCCCTGAAAGGGCGAGGGGGAAAAGCGTGCCAACATTGAAGATTGAGCCAGTTTGTTAGCAATCTCAAAGATACGTCAACGAATTAATTTTTCTCGGAAAAACAAATGGCTATAGCACTTGTGACCGGTGGCAGTCGCGGCATCGGGCGGGCAACTGCATTACTGTTGGCGCAAGAAGGGTATACGGTGGCGGTTAATTATCAGCAAAACCTCCACGCGGCGCAGGAAGTGATGAACTTAATAATGCAAGCCGGTGGCAAAGCATTCGTGCTCCAGGCGGATATCAGCGACGAAAACCAGGTCGTTGCGATGTTTACAGCAATCGATCAGCACGATGAACCGCTAGCAGCGCTGGTCAATAACGCCGGGATCTTGTTTACCCAGTGCACCGTTGAAAACCTTACCGCAGAGCGAATCAACCGAGTACTTTCCACCAACGTGACGGGATATTTTCTCTGCTGCCGCGAGGCGGTAAAACGCATGGCGCTTAAAAATGGTGGCAGTGGCGGCGCTATCGTCAATGTCTCTTCGGTGGCCTCACGGTTGGGTTCGCCAGGGGAATATGTTGATTACGCGACATCGAAAGGGGCGATTGATACGTTAACCACCGGACTATCGCTGGAAGTCGCCGCGCAGGGGATCCGCGTTAACTGCGTGCGGCCAGGGTTTATTTATACCGAAATGCACGCCAGCGGCGGCGAGCCTGGACGCGTCGATCGCGTTAAGTCGAACATCCCCATGCAGCGTGGTGGACAGGCAGAAGAGGTCGCGCAGGCCATTGTCTGGCTACTAAGTGATAAAGCCTCTTACGTCACGGGAAGTTTTATCGATTTGGCGGGCGGGAAATAAAACAGGAAAGTTGTCTGACCGGATGCAACAAGTATTGCATCCGGTACTTCATCGACTTAAAGCTTCTCGCCGTTGCTGGCAATCACCTCTTTGTACCAGTTAAAGCTCTTCTTACGTGAACGCGACATATCGCCAGTACCGTCGTCATGTTTATTCACATAGATAAAGCCGTAGCGTTTGCTGTACTGCCCGGTAGTGAATGACACGCAGTCGATGCAGCCCCACGGTGTGTAGCCCATCAGATCCACACCATCGTAAGTCACTGCTTTTTTCATCTCTTCAATATGGGCGCGC
This sequence comes from Shigella sp. SIG6, assembly GCF_053555815.1. Taxonomy (NCBI): domain Bacteria; kingdom Pseudomonadati; phylum Pseudomonadota; class Gammaproteobacteria; order Enterobacterales; family Enterobacteriaceae; genus Shigella; species Shigella sp. SIG6. Next base: position 35,409 of record NZ_JBQZXC010000016.1, read on the forward strand.
AGGTAGTCAATGCGGTAGTCGTCGTTGATGCTGCCATCTTCTTCCACTTTGTCGTAAGCGCCAAAACCGTTTTCGACAATAAACAGCGGCCTCTGATAACGCTCATACAGTTCGCAAAGGGCATAGCGCAGACCTACTGGATCAATCTGCCAGCCCCAGTCAGACGCTTTAACATACGGGTTCGGTACGCTGCCTTCAAAACCAGAGATCGCATCGCCGGTGCCGCCTTCGGCCTTCACTGCGTTGGTCATGTAATAGCTGAAACCAAGATAATCGCAGGTGCCTTCGCGCAGTACATCGAGATCGCCGTCTTCCATTTTGATATTAAATCCGCGACGTTCCCACTCGTTCAATACATAGGACGGGTAATAGCCGCATAGCTGCACATCGGTAAAGACGTAGCGTTCGCGCATCGACTCCTGAGCGAACATCACATCGTCCGGGTTACATGAGTAGGGATAGAGCGGCACCATCGCCAGCATACAGCCGACTTTCATCTCCGGGTTAATGCGACGCGCGGCTTTCACTGCCAGGGCGCTGGCGACAAACTGGTGATGCAGCACCTGGTACATCGTCTCTTCCGGGTTGTCATGCTCGGTATACACCACGCCGGAGCAGCAGTAACCAAACAGCGGCGCACGCCAGTTACGCTGGTTGTTTATTTCGTTGAAGGTCATCCAGTATTTGACTTTATGCTTGTAGCGTTCGAATACCACTTCCGCGAAACGGACAAAGAAATCAACGAATTTACGGTTGGTCCAGCTACCGTATTGCTGCACCAGATGCAGCGGCATTTCAAAGTGGGAGAGGGTTATCACCGGTTCGATGTTGTATTTCAGCAGTTCATCGAACAGAGAGTCGTAAAACTTCAGCCCTTCTTCGTTTGGCTGAGCTTCATCACCTTTTGGAAAAATACGCGTCCAGGCGATGGAAGTCCGAAAACATTTGAAGCCCATTTCGGCAAATAGCTTGATGTCTTCCTTGTAGTGACCATAAAAATCAACGGCTTCATGGTTTGGATAGTATTTTCCTGGCAAGACTTCTTTGGTGATTTCGCGCGGCACGCCGTGTGCGCCACCGGTCAGAACGTCACAAATGCTCGGTCCTTTGCCGCCTTTGTTCCAGCCGCCTTCGACCTGATGAGCGGCAACGGCGCCACCCCATAAGAAATCTTTCGGTAAGGTGAGTTTTTTCACTATCATAGGCTCCAGATCAGTCAATTCTTACAGGAAATAGTACCATGCAGCCAAACGACATCACTTTTTTTCAACGTTTCCAGGATGACATTCTGGCTGGGCGTAAAGCCATCACCATCCGCGACGAGTCTGAATCGCACTTCAAAACGGGTGATGTGCTTCGTGTCGGACGTTTTGAAGATGACGGTTATTTTTGCACGATTGAAGTCACCGCAACCTCAACCGTAACGCTGGATACACTGACGGAAAAACATGCAGAGCAGGAAAATATGACCCTGCCTGAACTGAAAAAGGTCATTGCTGACATCTATCCCGGTCAGACACAATTTTATATGATTGAATTTAAATGTCTTTAAATTGAACTCACGCCTGTTTGTTGAAATTTCGCATTTAATTTCATGATTTTTAGGAGATTAGTCTCAAATCAGAATTTATTTTAGCTAACAGGTGTTCACTGGAACTATTCTCAGTTACGCTGGAGAGGTATACATGTGCGTGTACGTTTCTCTGGAGTAAGTTATGGTTCAGAAGCCCCTCATTAAGCAGGGATATTCGCTGGCAGAGGAAATTGCCAACAGCGTCAGTCACGGCATTGGGCTGGTGTTTGGTATCGTTGGGCTGGTGTTGCTACTGGTTCAGGCGGTGGATCTCAATGCCAGCGCCACAGCGATAACCAGTTACAGCCTCTATGGCGGCAGTATGATCCTGCTGTTCCTCGCTTCGACGCTCTATCACGCCATTCCTCATCAACGGGCAAAAATGTGGCTGAAGAAATTTGACCATTGCGCTATTTACCTGTTGATTGCCGGAACCTACACGCCGTTTTTGCTGGTGGGGCTGGATTCTCCGTTAGCGCGCGGGTTGATGATTGTTATCTGGAGCCTAGCATTACTGGGGATTCTGTTCAAACTGACCATCGCGCACCGATTCAAAATTTTATCTCTGGTGACTTATCTGGCGATGGGCTGGCTGTCGCTGGTGGTAATTTATGAAATGGCAGTTAAGCTCGCGGCGGGCAGCGTTACCTTACTGGCGGTAGGCGGCGTGGTTTATTCGCTCGGGGTGATTTTCTACGTCTGCAAACGCATTCCATACAACCATGCCATCTGGCACGGCTTCGTGCTCGGCGGTAGTGTGTGCCACTTTCTGGCGATCTATTTGTATATTGGGCAGGCGTAATGGGTATGCCTTTGTAGGCCTGATAAGACGCGTCAGCGTCGCATCAGGCATCGGAGCGCAACCGCCGGATGCGGCGTGAACGCCTTATCCGATCTACGGGCCTCGTCCCTGTTGTGATAAAGGCATCAAATCCCAGACATGATAAGACGCGTCAGCGTCGCATCAGGCGATAAATGCCTGATGCGATACAGAGATTTACTCTTCGAGCGAATACGGCAGCGGCTCGATATGCAGTGTATTCGCATCGTCGCGTACGCGGAAGATGCTGTCCGGTTCCATATCGTTATTCATGACGACCTGTACCACGACCTGACCATCTTCCAGTTTTACCGCAGCCAGCACCGTACCGGTACGACGCCAGTTCTCGCCCATTTTCAGCTCTAAGTCTTCACCAGCTTCCGGCAGTCGGCTGGCACTACCTGCCAGCAACCAGAGCGCGCGTTTGTTGGCACCACGGAATTTTGCTCGCGCCACCATCTCTTGTCCGGTATAACAGCCTTTCTTAAAGCTGATACCGCCCAGCGCCTGGAGATTGGTCGCCTGTGGGATAAACTGCCCGCTGTTGGCGGCATCAATCACCGGGAAACCAGCTTCAATGTTTAATGCCAGCCACTGTTGGCTATTGTTCAGTTCCGCTTCACCGCGCAGTTTATCGGTCAGCATATTAGCAGTAGCTTCATCGGTTACGATCAGGAAACGTTCTGCCGGGTGTTCAAACCATAGCAAAGTGGTCGCGCCTTCTTTGACTACCTGTTTTTCTTTCGAAGGCAGTTCGCTAAAGAGATTTGCCAGCGCGGCGCGCGCCTGAAAACCGGCAACACCAAGCAGCACACGCTCGTCGTCTGGCGCGATGGTCACTTTAGAGAATACCGCATATTTTTTCAGTTCAGTCAGCTGCGGTTCACGCACGCTGCGCCGTTCAATCCATGCAAAGCCATCGCCGTCGCGGAACAGACGTAAATTGCTCCACATTTTACCTTTGGCGTCGCAATGGGCGGCGAGCAGGTGCTGATCTTCTGCCATCTGGCTGACATCTGCTGTCACCTGACCCTGCATATATTTTTCGCTGTCCGCGCCAGTAATGGTGGCAAGCGCCCAGTCATCAAGCGTCATCAGCGTCAGCGGTAAACGGGCAGAAGCCGTAGGCTGACGTGGAGGAAAAGGTGTAAAAGCCATAATAGAGTCCTGAGTTGCTTAACGGCGTATTAATGACTAATGGTAAAAGAGCTATGAGGCAATGCAAGTGCTTTCACTACGCGATCTGTGCCTTCTGCGAGGCGACTGCCAAAAAAATGAAGCCCTTGAATTGTTGTGAATTAATTTCGCGATCGCGATGGTGTTTACTGATATTCCCGTAAAAGAAGTCGAAAAACACGTTACAATAGCCGGGTACTGGATTTTCGTGAGACAGGAAGAAGATGGACATTAACAACAAAGCCCGCATTCATTGGGCATGCCGCCGTGGTATGCGCGAACTCGATATTTCAATCATGCCGTTTTTCGAACATGAGTACGACAGCTTAAGCGATGACGAAAAACGCATCTTTATTCGTCTGCTGGAATGTGACGATCCGGACCTGTTTAACTGGCTGATGAATCACGGTAAACCGGCCGATGCAGAACTGGAAATAATGGTCCGACTCATCCAGACACGGAACCGGGAACGTGGTCCTGTGGCAATCTGATTTGCGCGTCTCCTGGCGCGCACAGTGGCTTTCCTTGCTGATTCATGGGCTGGTTGCCGCTGTTATTTTACTCATGCCCTGGCCGCTCAGTTACACCCCGTTATGGATGGTGTTACTTTCGCTTGTGGTATTTGATTGCGTTCGCAGCCAGCGGTGTATTAATGCTCGCCAGGGGGAAATTCGCTTGTTGATGGACGGGCGTTTGCGTTGGCAAGGGCAGGAGTGGAGCATCGTCAAAGCACCGTGGATGATTAAGAGCGGCATGATGCTGCGTTTACGTTCTGATGGCGGTAAACGGCAACATTTATGGCTGGCAGCCGACAGCATGGACGAAGCCGAATGGCGGGATTTACGGCGGATTTTGTTGCAACAAGAGACGCAAAGATAAAGATGACGGCAAAGCATATGCGCTAAGCCGTCAGTGAGATCAGGCGTAATGCTCTGCCATTTCGTTGAGGATTTGCTCGCACCAGCTCTGAATACGCTCGTCGCTAAGGTCATACTGGTTAGTTTCATCCAGCGCCAGACCCACGAACAGTTGCCCGTCAGCAATCACCGGTTTCGGGCTGGTAAATTCATATCCTTCCGTTGGCCAGTAGCCGACGAACTTCACGCCTTTGGTCGAGAGTTTGTCATGCAGCATACCGAGCGCATCGAGGAACCACTCGCCGTATCCCAGTTGATCGCCAAGCCCATACAGCGCAATAATTTTACCTTCAAGGTTCAGGTCGTCGAGCTGATCCCAGACGGCTTCCCAGTCTTCCTGGATTTCACCAAAATCCCAGGTCGGGATACCCAGAATGAGCACATCGTACTGCTCCATTAATTTCGGGGAGTCGTCCTTGAGGTTATGTAAGGTCACCAGTTCTGGGCCGATAATATCGCGGATTTTTTCTGCCGCCATTTCGGTGTAACAGGTGCTGGAACCGTAAAAAAGACCCATATTCATAACGTAAGCTTCTCGATTCTGCTGTGGCTTTTGCAGCTAGTGTATCAGAATCGCTTTAGTCACGGCACAATAAGGCATAATGGATCAAATGAGTGACCATAAGGGGCGCAAGTGAAACAGGATCTGACACGCATCGAGCAGTTTCTTGATGCTCTGTGGCTGGAAAAAAATCTGGCTGAAAATACGTTGAACGCTTACCGTCGCGATCTGTCAATGATGGTGGAGTGGTTGCATCACCGCGGGTTGACGTTGGCGACGGCGCAAAGTGACGATTTGCAGGCATTACTGGCAGAACGGCTGGAGGGCGGGTATAAAGCCACCAGCTCAGCGCGTTTGCTGAGTGCAGTGCGCCGATTGTTCCAGTATCTTTATCGCGAAAAGTTTCGTGAAGACGATCCCAGTGCGCATCTCGCTTCACCGAAATTGCCCCAGCGTTTGCCAAAAGATTTAAGCGAAGCGCAGGTCGAACGTTTATTACAGGCGCCATTAATTGATCAGCCACTGGAGCTACGCGATAAAGCCATGCTTGAAGTGTTGTATGCTACCGGGCTGCGTGTCTCTGAACTGGTCGGGCTGACAATAAGTGATATCAGCCTGCGTCAGGGCGTAGTGCGGGTCATTGGTAAAGGCAACAAAGAGCGCCTGGTGCCGTTAGGGGAAGAGGCGGTTTACTGGCTGGAAACCTATCTGGAACATGGGCGTCCGTGGCTGCTGAATGGTGTGTCAATTGACGTGTTGTTTCCCAGCCAGCGTGCGCAGCAGATGACGCGACAGACCTTCTGGCACCGCATTAAACATTATGCCGTGCTGGCGGGTATCGACAGCGAAAAGCTGTCACCGCATGTGTTGCGTCACGCTTTTGCCACTCATTTATTAAATCATGGTGCGGATTTACGCGTGGTGCAGATGCTACTGGGCCACAGCGATCTTTCCACCACGCAAATTTATACGCATGTCGCTACCGAGCGTCTGCGGCAACTTCATCAACAGCATCACCCGCGGGCGTGATGTCTGAAAAGAACGGGAAGATTTATGAAGAAAGGTTTTATGTTGTTTACTTTGTTAGCGGCGTTTTCAGGCTTTGCTCAGGCTGATGACGCGGCAATTCAACAAACGTTAGCCAAAATGGGCATCAAAAGCAGCGATATTCAGCCCGCGCCCGTAGCTGGCATGAAGACAGTTCTGACTAACAGCGGTGTGTTGTACATCACCGATGATGGTAAACATATCATTCAGGGGCCAATGTATGACGTTAGTGGCACGGCTCCGGTCAATGTCACCAATAAGATGCTGTTAAAGCAGTTGAATGCGCTTGAAAAAGAGATGATCGTTTATAAAGCGCCGCAGGAAAAACACGTCATCACCGTGTTTACTGATATTACCTGTGGTTACTGCCACAAACTGCATGAGCAAATGGCAGACTATAACGCGCTGGGGATCACCGTGCGTTATCTTGCTTTCCCGCGCCAGGGGCTGGACAGCGATGCAGAGAAAGAAATGAAAGCTATCTGGTGTGCGAAAGATAAAAACAAAGCGTTTGATGATGTGATGGCAGGTAAAAGCGTCGCACCAGCCAGCTGCGACGTGGATATTGCCGACCATTACGCACTTGGCGTCCAGCTTGGCGTTAGCGGTACTCCGGCAGTTGTGCTGAGCAATGGCACACTTGTTCCGGGTTACCAGCCGCCGAAAGACATGAAAGAATTCCTCGACGAACACCAAAAAATGACCAGCGGTAAATAATTCGCGTGAAACAACAGATACAACTTCGTCGCCGTGAAGTCGATGAAACGGCAGACTTGCCCGCTGAATTGCCTCCCTTGCTGCGCCGTTTATACGCCAGCCGGGGAGTACGCAGTGCGCAAGAACTGGAACGCAGTGTTAAAGGTATGTTGCCCTGGCAGCAACTAAGCGGTGTCGAAAAGGCCGTTGAGATCCTTTACAACGCTTTTCGCGAAGGAACGCGGATTATTGTGGTCGGTGATTTCGACGCCGACGGCGCGACCAGCACGGCTCTAAGCGTGCTGGCGATGCGCTCGCTTGGTTGCAGCAATATCGACTACCTGGTACCAAACCGTTTCGAAGACGGTTACGGCTTAAGCCCGGAAGTGGTCGATCAGGCCCATGCCCGTGGCGCGCAGTTAATTGTCACGGTGGATAACGGTATTTCCTCCCATGCGGGAGTTGAGCACGCTCGCTCGTTGGGCATCCCGGTTATTGTTACCGATCACCATTTGCCGGGCGACACATTACCCGCAGCGGAAGCGATCATTAACCCTAACTTGCGCGACTGTAATTTCCCGTCGAAATCACTGGCAGGCGTGGGTGTGGCGTTTTATCTGATGCTGGCGCTGCGCACCTTTTTGCGCGATCAGGGCTGGTTTGATGAGCGCGGCATCGCAATTCCTAACCTGGCAGAACTGCTGGATCTGGTAGCGCTGGGGACAGTAGCGGACGTCGTGCCGCTGGACGCTAATAATCGCATTCTGACCTGGCAGGGGATGAGTCGCATCCGTGCCGGAAAGTGCCGTCCAGGGATTAAAGCGCTGCTGGAAGTGGCAAATCGCGATGCACAAAAACTAGCCGCCAGCGATTTAGGTTTTGCGCTGGGACCGCGTCTCAATGCTGCCGGGCGACTGGATGATATGTCCGTTGGTGTGGCGCTGTTGCTGTGCGACAACATCGGCGAAGCGCGCGTGCTGGCAAATGAACTCGATGCGCTAAACCAGACGCGAAAAGAGATCGAACAAGGAATGCAGGTTGAAGCCCTGACCCTGTGCGAGAAACTGGAGCGCAGCCGTGACACGCTACCCGGCGGGCTGGCAATGTATCACCCCGAATGGCATCAGGGCGTTGTCGGTATTCTGGCTTCGCGTATCAAAGAGCGTTTTCACCGTCCGGTTATCGCCTTTGCGCCAGCAGGTGACGGTACGCTGAAAGGTTCCGGTCGCTCCATTCAGGGGCTGCATATGCGTGATGCGCTGGAGCGATTAGACACACTCTACCCCGGCATGATGCTCAAGTTTGGCGGTCATGCGATGGCGGCGGGTTTGTCGCTGGAAGAGGATAAATTCGAACTCTTTCAACAACGGTTTGGCGAACTGGTTACTGAGTGGCTGGCCCCTTCGCTATTGCAAGGCGAAGTGGTGTCAGACGGTCCGTTAAGCCCGGCCGAAATGACCATGGAAGTGGCGCAGCTGCTGCGCGATGCTGGCCCGTGGGGGCAGATGTTCCCGGAGCCGCTGTTTGACGGTCATTTCCGTCTGCTGCAACAGCGGCTGGTGGGCGAACGTCATTTGAAGGTGATGGTCGAACCGGTCGGCGGCGGTCCACTGCTGGATGGTATTGCTTTTAATGTCGATACCGCTCTCTGGCCGGATAACGGCGTGCGCGAAGTGCAACTGGCTTATAAGCTCGATATCAACGAGTTTCGCGGCAACCGCAGCCTGCAAATTATCATCGACAATATCTGGCCAATTTAGCGTCATCTTCTCTATAAAAAAGAGCGTGGATTGGGTACAATCCCGCTCTTATCACCGCATTTTGACTAGCTCAATAAAAGAAATCAGACCATGTTTGAAATTAATCCGGTAAATAATCGCATTCAGGACCTCACGGAACGCTCCGACGTTCTTAGGGGGTATCTTTGACTACGACGCCAAGAAAGAGCGTCTGGAAGAAGTAAACGCCGAGCTGGAACAGCCGGATGTCTGGAACGAACCCGAACGCGCACAGGCGCTGGGTAAAGAGCGTTCCTCCCTCGAAGCCGTTGTCGACACCCTCGACCAAATGAAACAGGGGCTGGAAGATGTTTCTGGTCTGCTGGAACTGGCTGTAGAAGCTGACGACGAAGAAACCTTTAACGAAGCCGTTGCTGAACTCAACGCCCTGGAAGAAAAACTGGCGCAGCTTGAGTTCCGCCGTATGTTCTCTGGCGAATATGACAGCGCCGACTGTTACCTCGATATTCAGGCGGGGTCTGGCGGTACGGAAGCACAGGACTGGGCGAGCATGCTTGAGCGTATGTATCTGCGCTGGGCAGAATCGCGTGGTTTCAAAACTGAAATCATCGAAGAGTCGGAAGGTGAAGTGGCGGGTATTAAATCCGTGACGATCAAAATCTCCGGCGATTACGCTTACGGCTGGCTGCGTACAGAAACTGGCGTTCACCGCCTGGTGCGTAAAAGCCCGTTTGACTCCGGCGGTCGTCGCCACACGTCGTTCAGCTCTGCGTTTGTTTATCCGGAAGTTGATGATGATATTGATATCGAAATCAACCCGGCGGATCTGCGCATTGACGTTTATCGCGCGTCCGGCGCGGGCGGTCAGCACGTTAACCGTACCGAATCTGCGGTGCGTATTACCCACATCCCGACCGGGATCGTGACCCAGTGCCAGAACGACCGTTCCCAGCACAAGAACAAAGATCAGGCCATGAAGCAGATGAAAGCGAAGCTTTATGAACTGGAGATGCAGAAGAAAAATGCCGAGAAACAGGCGATGGAAGATAACAAATCTGACATCGGCTGGGGCAGCCAGATTCGTTCTTATGTCCTTGATGACTCCCGCATTAAAGATCTGCGCACCGGGGTAGAAACCCGCAACACGCAGGCCGTGCTGGACGGCAGCCTGGATCAATTTATCGAAGCAAGTTTGAAAGCAGGGTTATGAGGAACCAACATGTCTGAACAACACGCACAGGGCGCTGACGCGGTAGTCGATCTTAACAATGAACTGAAAACGCGTCGTGAGAAGCTGGCGAACCTGCGTGAGCAGGGAATTGCCTTCCCGAACGATTTCCGTCGCGATCATACCTCTGACCAATTGCACGCAGAATTCGACGGTAAAGAGAACGAAGAACTGGAAGCGCTGAACATCGAAGTCGCCGTTGCTGGCCGCATGATGACCCGCCGTATTATGGGTAAAGCGTCTTTCGTTACCCTGCAGGATGTGGGTGGCCGCATTCAGCTGTACGTTGCCCGTGACGATCTGCCGGAAGGCGTTTACAACGAGCAGTTCAAAAAATGGGACCTCGGCGACATCCTCGGCGCGAAAGGTAAACTGTTCAAAACCAAAACCGGCGAACTGTCTATCCACTGTACCGAGCTGCGTCTGCTGACCAAAGCACTGCGTCCGCTGCCGGATAAATTCCACGGCTTGCAGGATCAGGAAGCGCGCTATCGTCAGCGTTATCTGGATCTCATCTCTAACGATGAATCCCGTAACACCTTTAAAGTACGCTCGCAGATCCTCTCTGGTATTCGCCAGTTCATGGTGAACCGCGGCTTTATGGAAGTTGAAACGCCGATGATGCAGGTGATCCCAGGCGGTGCCGCTGCGCGTCCGTTTATCACCCACCATAATGCGCTGGATCTCGACATGTACCTGCGTATCGCGCCGGAACTGTACCTCAAGCGTCTGGTGGTCGGTGGCTTCGAGCGTGTATTCGAAATCAACCGTAACTTCCGTAACGAAGGTATTTCCGTACGTCATAACCCAGAGTTCACCATGATGGAACTCTACATGGCTTACGCAGATTACAAAGATCTGATCGAGCTGACCGAATCGCTGTTCCGTACTCTGGCACAGGATATTCTCGGTAAGACGGAAGTGACCTACGGCGACGTGACGCTGGACTTCGGTAAACCGTTCGAAAAACTGACCATGCGTGAAGCGATCAAGAAATATCGCCCGGAAACCGACATGGCGGATCTGGATAACTTCGACTCTGCGAAAGCGATTGCTGAATCTATCGGTATCCACGTTGAGAAGAGCTGGGGTCTGGGCCGTATCGTTACCGAGATCTTCGAAGAAGTGGCAGAAGCACATCTGATTCAGCCGACCTTCATTACTGAATATCCGGCAGAAGTTTCTCCGCTGGCGCGTCGTAACGACATTAACCCGGAAATCACAGACCGCTTTGAGTTCTTCATCGGTGGTCGTGAAATCGGTAACGGCTTTAGCGAGCTGAATGACGCGGAAGATCAGGCGCAACGCTTCCTGGATCAGGTTGCCGCGAAAGACGCAGGTGACGACGAAGCGATGTTCTACGATGAAGATTACGTTACCGCACTGGAACATGGCTTACCGCCGACAGCAGGTCTGGGGATTGGCATCGACCGTATGGTAATGCTGTTCACCAACAGCCATACCATCCGCGACGTTATTCTGTTCCCGGCGATGCGTCCGGTGAAATAAGCATTACGTTATGCTCACAACCCCGGCAAATGTCGGGGTTTTTTATTTAAGCTGGGTAAATGCAGATAATCGTATTCTGGCTTCGCGATTTGTCGCCTGCATCACCATCCACGGACTGAACGCCCACGGCGTGGCATCAATACCGCGTAATACATCAGCTAAATCACACCATTGATAATCCATCACTTCATCATCGTTGATCTGTAACGCACTGGTGGTGCGTGCGGCAAATACCGGACACACTTCATTTTCCACAATGCCACTCGGATCGGTGGCGCGGTAGCGAAAGTCAGGATAGATAGATTCAGGAGGCGTAATTTCCACGCCAAGCTCATAACGGCAACGGCGGATCACCGCGTCTTCGCTGCTTTCTCCCAGTTGTGGGTGCCCACAAACCGAGTTAGTCCACACGCCAGGCCACGCTTTTTTGCTCAGTGCGCGGCGGGTAACTAATAATTGCCCCTTGGCATTAAACAGCCAACTGGAGAACGCGAGATGTAAGAGGGTGTCTGCCGTGTGTGCGGCATACTTTTCCAGCGTACCCGTGGGAACTCCCTGTGCATTCAATAAAATGACGTGTTCCGTTTGCATAATTTCTCACATGTAATTCTGATCACTCATCATTATAGATAATTGAAGAGTGAAATGATTAACCAAGAGAGCGTTTATCGACAACCGCCCGTTTTGAGCGGATGCCGACAGGTAAAAACCATTTAAAAAAGTAGCATCATATATTTGAAGCGACTTTCAATGGCCATTGCAACACAGTCAGAAATGACAGGAATAGAGAGAGTAAAAAGCAACAACAGACTGAATATAGCGCGCATTAAAAAATTCATATTATTCTCCATGCTCATTTTTCTTCAGCTTGCGCATCAGAAGCTGGATTTGCCCCTATATATCCAGACATC
>NZ_JBQZXC010000017.1:0-45147 GCF_053555815.1 Shigella sp. SIG6
TTTATTTTTACAATTTTTTGTGTTTAGGCATATAAAAATTAACCCGCCATTTGAACGGCGGGTTAAAATATTTACAACTTAGCAATCAACCATTAACGCTTGATATCGCTTTTAAAGTCGCGTTTTTCATATCCTGTATACAGCTGACGCGGACGGGCAATCTTCATACCGTAACTGTGCATTTCGCTCCAGTGGGCGATCCAGCCAACGGTACGTGCCATTGCGAAAATGACGGTGAACATGGAAGACGGAATACCCATCGCTTTCAGGATGATACCAGAGTAGAAATCGACGTTCGGGTACAGTTTCTTCTCGATAAAGTACGGGTCGTTCAGCGCGATGTTTTCCAGCTCCATAGCCACTTCCAGCAGGTCATCTTTGGTGCCCAGCTCTTTCAGAACTTCATGGCAGGTTTCACGCATTACGGTGGCGCGCGGGTCGTAATTTTTGTACACGCGGTGACCGAAGCCCATCAGGCGGAAAGAATCATTTTTATCTTTCGCACGACGAACAAATTCCGGAATGTGTTTAACGGAGCTAATTTCTTCCAGCATTTTCAGCGCCGCTTCGTTAGCACCACCGTGCGCAGGTCCCCACAGTGAAGCAATACCTGCTGCGATACAGGCAAACGGGTTCGCACCCGAAGAGCCAGCGGTACGCACGGTGGAGGTAGAGGCGTTCTGTTCATGGTCAGCGTGCAGGATCAGAATACGGTCCATAGCACGTTCCAGAATCGGATTAACTTCATACGGTTCGCACGGCGTGGAGAACATCATATTCAGGAAGTTACCGGCATAGGAGAGATCGTTGCGCGGATAAACAAATGGCTGACCAATGGAATACTTGTAACACATCGCGGCCATGGTCGGCATTTTCGACAGCAGGCGGAACGCGGCAATTTCACGATGACGAGGATTGTTAACATCCAGCGAGTCGTGATAGAACGCCGCCAGCGCGCCGGTAATACCACACATGACTGCCATTGGATGTGAGTCGCGACGGAAAGCGTGGAACAGACGGGTAATCTGCTCGTGGATCATGGTATGACGGGTCACCGTAGTTTTAAATTCGTCATACTGTTCCTGAGTCGGTTTTTCACCATTCAGCAGGATGTAACAAACTTCCAGGTAGTTAGAATCGGTCGCCAGCTGATCGATCGGGAAACCGCGGTGCAGCAAAATACCTTCATCACCATCAATAAAAGTAATTTTAGATTCGCAGGATGCGGTTGAAGTGAAGCCTGGGTCAAAGGTGAACACACCTTTTGAACCGAGAGTACGGATATCAATAACATCTTGACCCAGCGTGCCTTTCAGCACATCCAGTTCAACAGCTGTGTCCCCGTTGAGGGTGAGTTTTGCTTTTGTATCAGCCATTTAAGGTCTCCTTAGCGCCTTATTGCGTAAGACTGCCGGAACTTAAATTTGCCTTCGCACATCAACCTGGCTTTACCCGTTTGTTATTTGGCTCGCCGCTCTGTGAAAGAGGGGAAAACCTGGGTACAGAGCTCTGGGCGCTTGCAGGTAAAGAATCCATTGATGACGAATAAATGGCGAATCAAGTACTTAGCAATCCGAATTATTAAACTTGTCTACCACTAATAACTGTCCCGAATGAATTGGTCAATACTTCCACACTGTTACATAAGTTAATCTTAGGTGAAATACCGACTTCATAACTTTTACGCATTATATGCTTTTCCTAGTAATGTTTGTAACAACTTTGTTGAATGATTGTCAAATTAGATGATTAAAAATTAAATAAATGTTGTTATCGTGACCTGGATCACTGTTCAGGATAAAACCCGACAAACTATATGTAGGTTAATTGTAATGATTTTGTGAACAGCCTATACTGCCGCCAGGTCTCCGGAACACCCTGCAATCCCGAGCCACCCAGCGTTGTAACGTGTCGTTTTCGCATCTGGAAGCAGTGTTTTGCATGATGCGCAGTTATGGAAAGGACGCTGTCTGACCCGCAAGCAGACCGGAGGAAGGAAATCCCGACGTCTCCAGGTAACAGAAAGTTAACCTCTGTGCCCGTAGTCCCCAGGGAATAATAAGAACAGCATGTGGGCGTTATTCATGATAAGAAATGTGAAAAAACAAAGACCTGTTAATCTGGACCTACAGACCATCCGGTTCCCCATCACGGCGATAGCGTCCATTCTCCATCGCGTTTCCGGTGTGATCACCTTTGTTGCAGTGGGCATCCTGCTGTGGCTTCTGGGTACCAGCCTCTCTTCCCCTGAAGGTTTCGAGCAAGCTTCCGCGATTATGGGCAGCTTCTTCGTCAAATTTATCATGTGGGGCATCCTTACCGCTCTGGCGTATCACGTCGTCGTAGGTATTCGCCACATGATGATGGATTTTGGCTATCTGGAAGAAACATTCGAAGCGGGTAAACGCTCCGCCAAAATCTCCTTTGTTATTACTGTCGTGCTTTCACTTCTCGCAGGAGTCCTCGTATGGTAAGCAACGCCTCCGCATTAGGACGCAATGGCGTACATGATTTCATCCTCGTTCGCGCTACCGCTATCGTCCTGACGCTCTACATCATTTATATGGTCGGTTTTTTCGCCACCAGTGGCGAACTGACATATGAAGTCTGGATCGGTTTCTTCGCCTCTGCGTTCACCAAAGTGTTCACCCTGCTGGCGCTGTTTTCTATCTTGATTCATGCTTGGATCGGCATGTGGCAGGTGTTGACCGACTACGTTAAACCGCTGGCCTTGCGCCTGATGCTGCAACTGGTGATTGTCGTTGCACTGGTGGTTTACGTGATTTATGGATTCGTTGTGGTGTGGGGTGTGTGATGAAATTGCCAGTCAGAGAATTTGATGCAGTTGTGATTGGTGCCGGTGGCGCAGGTATGCGCGCGGCGCTGCAAATTTCCCAGAGCGGCCAGACCTGTGCGCTGCTCTCTAAAGTCTTCCCGACCCGTTCCCATACCGTTTCTGCGCAAGGCGGCATTACCGTTGCGCTGGGTAATACCCATGAAGATAACTGGGAATGGCATATGTACGACACCGTAAAAGGGTCGGACTATATCGGTGACCAGGACGCGATTGAATATATGTGTAAAACCGGGCCGGAAGCGATTCTGGAACTCGAACACATGGGCCTGCCGTTCTCGCGTCTCGATGATGGTCGTATCTATCAACGTCCGTTTGGCGGTCAGTCGAAAAACTTCGGCGGCGAGCAGGCGGCACGCACTGCGGCGGCTGCTGACCGTACCGGTCACGCACTGTTGCACACGCTTTATCAGCAGAACCTGAAAAACCACACCACCATTTTCTCCGAGTGGTATGCGCTGGATCTGGTGAAAAACCAGGATGGCGCGGTGGTGGGTTGTACCGCACTGTGCATCGAAACCGGTGAAGTGGTTTATTTCAAAGCCCGCGCTACCGTGCTGGCGACTGGCGGGGCAGGGCGTATTTATCAGTCCACCACTAACGCCCACATTAACACTGGCGACGGTGTCGGCATGGCTATCCGCGCAGGCGTACCGGTGCAGGATATGGAAATGTGGCAATTCCACCCGACCGGCATTGCCGGTGCGGGCGTACTGGTCACCGAAGGTTGCCGTGGTGAAGGCGGTTATCTGCTGAACAAACATGGCGAACGCTTTATGGAGCGTTATGCGCCGAACGCCAAAGACCTGGCGGGCCGTGATGTGGTGGCGCGTTCCATCATGATTGAAATCCGTGAAGGTCGCGGCTGTGATGGTCCGTGGGGGCCACACGCGAAACTGAAACTCGATCACCTGGGTAAAGAAGTTCTCGAATCCCGTCTGCCGGGTATCCTGGAGCTTTCCCGTACCTTCGCTCACGTCGATCCGGTGAAAGAGCCGATTCCGGTTATCCCAACCTGTCACTACATGATGGGCGGTATTCCGACCAAAGTTACCGGTCAGGCGCTGACTGTGAATGAGAAAGGCGAAGATGTGGTTGTTCCGGGACTGTTTGCCGTTGGTGAAATCGCTTGTGTATCGGTACACGGCGCTAACCGTCTGGGCGGCAACTCGCTGCTGGACCTGGTGGTCTTTGGTCGCGCGGCAGGTCTGCATCTGCAAGAGTCTATCGCCGAGCAGGGCGCACTGCGCGATGCCAGCGAGTCTGATGTTGAAGCGTCTCTGGATCGCCTGAACCGGTGGAACAATAATCGTAACGGTGAAGATCCGGTGGCGATCCGTAAAGCGCTGCAAGAATGTATGCAGCATAACTTCTCGGTCTTCCGTGAAGGTGATGCGATGGCGAAAGGGCTTGAGCAGTTGAAAGTGATCCGCGAGCGTCTGAAAAATGCCCGTCTGGATGACACTTCCAGCGAGTTCAACACCCAGCGCGTTGAGTGCCTGGAACTGGATAACCTGATGGAAACGGCGTATGCAACGGCTGTTTCTGCCAACTTCCGTACCGAAAGCCGTGGCGCACATAGCCGCTTCGACTTCCCGGATCGTGATGATGAAAACTGGCTGTGCCACTCCCTGTATCTGCCTGAGTCGGAATCCATGACGCGCCGAAGCGTCAACATGGAACCGAAACTGCGCCCGGCATTCCCGCCGAAGATTCGTACTTACTAATGCGGAGACAGGAAAATGAGACTCGAGTTTTCAATTTATCGCTATAACCCGGATGTTGATGATGCTCCGCGTATGCAGGATTACACCCTGGAAGCGGAAGAAGGTCGCGACATGATGCTGCTGGATGCGCTTATCCAGCTGAAAGAGAAAGATCCCAGCCTGTCGTTCCGCCGCTCCTGCCGTGAAGGTGTGTGCGGTTCCGACGGTCTGAACATGAACGGCAAGAATGGTCTGGCCTGTATTACCCCGATTTCGGCACTCAACCAGCCGGGCAAGAAGATTGTGATTCGCCCGCTGCCAGGTTTACCGGTGATCCGCGATTTGGTGGTAGACATGGGACAATTCTATGCGCAATATGAGAAAATTAAGCCTTACCTGTTGAATAATGGACAAAATCCGCCAGCTCGCGAGCATTTACAGATGCCAGAGCAGCGCGAAAAACTCGACGGGCTGTATGAATGTATTCTCTGCGCATGTTGTTCAACCTCTTGTCCGTCTTTCTGGTGGAATCCCGATAAGTTTATCGGCCCGGCAGGCTTGTTAGCGGCATATCGTTTCCTGATCGATAGCCGTGATACCGAGACTGACAGCCGCCTCGACGGTTTGAGCGATGCATTCAGCGTATTCCGCTGTCACAGCATCATGAACTGCGTCAGTGTATGTCCGAAGGGGCTGAACCCGACGCGCGCCATCGGCCATATCAAGTCGATGTTGTTGCAACGTAATGCGTAAACTGTAGGCCTGATAAGACGCGCAAGCGTTGCATCAGGCAACCAGTGCCGGATGCGGCGTGAACGCCTTATCCGGCCTACAAGTCATTACCCGCAGGCCTGATAAGCGCAGCGCATCAGGCGTAACAAAGAAATGCAGGAAATCTTTAAAAACTGCCCCTGACACTAAGACAGTTTTTAAAGGTTCCTTCGCGAGCCACTACGTAGACAAGAGCTCGTAAGTGAACCCCGGCACGCACATCACTGTGCGTGGTAGTATCCACGGCGAAGTAAGCATAAAAAAGATGCTTAAGGGATCACGATGCAGAACAGCGCTTTGAAAGCCTGGTTGGACTCTTCTTACCTCTCTGGCGCAAACCAGAGCTGGATAGAACAGCTCTATGAAGACTTCTTAACCGATCCTGACTCGGTTGACGCTAACTGGCGTTCGACGTTCCAGCAGTTACCTGGTACGGGAGTCAAACCGGATCAATTCCACTCTCAAACGCGTGAATATTTCCGCCGCCTGGCGAAAGACGCTTCACGTTACTCTTCAACGATCTCCGACCCTGACACCAATGTGAAGCAGGTTAAAGTCCTGCAGCTCATTAACGCATACCGCTTCCGTGGTCACCAGCATGCGAATCTAGATCCGCTGGGACTGTGGCAGCAAGATAAAGTGGCCGATCTGGATCCGTCTTTCCACGATCTGACCGAAGCAGACTTCCAGGAAACCTTCAACGTCGGTTCATTTGCCAGCGGCAAAGAAACCATGAAACTCGGCGAGCTTATTTCCGCCCTCAAGCAAACCTACTGCGGCCCGATTGGTGCCGAGTATATGCACATCACCAGCACCGAAGAAAAACGCTGGATCCAACAGCGTATCGAGTCTGGTCGCGCGACTTTCAATAGCGAAGAGAAAAAACGCTTCTTAAGCGAACTGACCGCCGCTGAAGGCCTTGAGCGTTACCTCGGCGCAAAATTCCCTGGCGCAAAACGCTTCTCGCTGGAAGGCGGTGACGCGTTAATCCCGATGCTTAAAGAGATGATCCGCCACGCTGGCAACAGCGGCACCCGCGAAGTGGTTCTCGGGATGGCGCACCGTGGTCGTCTGAACGTGCTGGTGAACGTGCTGGGTAAAAAACCGCAAGACTTGTTCGACGAGTTCGCCGGTAAACATAAAGAACACCTCGGCACAGGCGACGTGAAATACCACATGGGCTTCTCGTCTGACTTCCAGACCGATGGCGGCCTGGTGCACCTGGCGCTGGCGTTTAACCCGTCTCACCTTGAGATTGTAAGCCCGGTCGTTATCGGCTCTGTTCGTGCCCGTCTGGACAGACTTGATGAGCCGAGCAGCAACAAAGTGCTGCCAATCACCATCCACGGTGACGCCGCAGTGACCGGGCAGGGCGTGGTTCAGGAAACTCTGAACATGTCGAAAGCGCGTGGTTATGAAGTTGGCGGTACGGTACGTATCGTTATCAACAACCAGGTTGGTTTCACCACCTCTAACCCGCTGGATGCCCGTTCTACACCGTACTGTACTGATATCGGTAAGATGGTTCAGGCACCGATTTTCCACGTTAACGCGGATGATCCGGAAGCCGTTGCCTTTGTGACCCGTCTGGCGCTCGATTTCCGTAACACCTTTAAACGTGATGTCTTCATCGACTTGGTATGCTACCGCCGTCACGGCCACAACGAAGCCGACGAGCCGAGCGCAACCCAGCCACTGATGTATCAGAAAATCAAAAAACATCCGACACCGCGCAAAATCTACGCTGACAAGCTGGAGCAGGAAAAAGTGGCGACGCTGGAAGATGCCACCGAGATGGTTAACCTGTACCGCGATGCGCTGGATGCTGGCGATTGCGTAGTGGCAGAGTGGCGTCCGATGAACATGCACTCTTTCACCTGGTCGCCGTACCTCAACCACGAATGGGACGAAGAGTACCCGAACAAAGTTGAGATGAAGCGCCTGCAGGAACTGGCTAAACGTATCAGTACGGTACCAGAAGCAGTTGAAATGCAGTCTCGCGTTGCCAAGATTTATGGCGATCGCCAGGCGATGGCAGCCGGTGAGAAACTGTTCGACTGGGGCGGTGCGGAAAACCTCGCTTACGCCACGCTGGTTGATGAAGGCATTCCGGTTCGCCTGTCGGGTGAAGACTCCGGTCGCGGTACCTTCTTCCACCGCCACGCGGTGATCCACAACCAGTCTAACGGTTCCACTTACACGCCGCTGCAACACATCCATAACGGTCAGGGCGCGTTCCGTGTCTGGGACTCCGTACTGTCAGAAGAAGCCGTGCTGGCGTTTGAATATGGTTATGCCACCGCAGAACCACGCACCCTGACCATCTGGGAAGCGCAGTTCGGTGACTTCGCCAACGGTGCGCAGGTGGTTATCGACCAGTTCATCTCCTCTGGCGAGCAGAAATGGGGCCGGATGTGTGGTCTGGTGATGTTGCTGCCGCACGGTTACGAAGGGCAGGGGCCGGAGCACTCCTCCGCGCGTCTGGAACGTTATCTGCAACTTTGTGCTGAGCAAAACATGCAGGTTTGCGTACCGTCTACCCCGGCACAGGTTTACCACATGCTGCGTCGTCAGGCGCTGCGCGGGATGCGTCGTCCGCTGGTCGTGATGTCGCCGAAATCCCTGCTGCGTCATCCGCTGGCGGTTTCCAGCCTCGAAGAACTGGCGAACGGCACCTTCCTGCCAGCCATTGGTGAAATCGACGAGCTTGATCCGAAGGGCGTGAAGCGCGTAGTGATGTGTTCTGGTAAGGTTTATTACGACCTGCTGGAACAGCGTCGTAAGAACAATCAACACGATGTCGCCATTGTGCGTATCGAGCAACTCTACCCGTTCCCACATAAAGCGATGCAGGAAGTGTTGCAGCAGTTTGCTCACGTCAAGGATTTTGTCTGGTGCCAGGAAGAGCCGCTCAACCAGGGCGCATGGTACTGCAGCCAGCATCATTTCCGTGAAGTGATTCCGTTTGGGGCTTCTCTGCGTTATGCAGGCCGCCCGGCCTCCGCCTCTCCGGCGGTAGGGTATATGTCCGTTCACCAGAAACAGCAACAAGATCTGGTTAATGACGCGCTGAACGTCGAATAAATAAAGGATACACAATGAGTAGCGTAGATATTCTGGTCCCTGACCTGCCTGAATCCGTAGCCGATGCCACCGTCGCAACCTGGCATAAAAAACCCGGCGACGCAGTCGTACGTGATGAAGTGCTGGTAGAAATCGAAACTGACAAAGTGGTACTGGAAGTACCGGCATCAGCAGACGGCATTCTGGATGCGGTTCTGGAAGATGAAGGTACAACGGTAACGTCTCGTCAGATCCTTGGTCGCCTGCGTGAAGACAACAGCGCCGGTAAAGAAACCAGCGCCAAATCTGAAGAGAAAGCGTCCACTCCGGCGCAACGTCAGCAGGCGTCTCTGGAAGAGCAAAACAACGATGCGTTAAGCCCGGCGATCCGTCGCCTGCTGGCTGAACACAATCTCGACGCCAGCGCCATTAAAGGCACCGGTGTGGGTGGTCGTCTGACTCGTGAAGATGTGGAAAAACATCTGGCGAAAGCCCCGGCGAAAGAGTCTGCTCCGGCAGCGGCTGCTCCGGCGGCGCAACCGGCTCTGGCTGCACGTAGTGAAAAACGTGTCCCGATGACTCGCCTGCGTAAGCGTGTGGCAGAGCGTCTGCTGGAAGCGAAAAACTCCACCGCCATGCTGACCACGTTCAACGAAGTCAACATGAAGCCGATTATGGATCTGCGTAAGCAGTACGGTGAAGCGTTTGAAAAACGCCACGGCATCCGTCTGGGCTTTATGTCCTTTTACGTGAAAGCGTTGGTTGAAGCCCTGAAACGTTACCCGGAAGTGAACGCGTCTATCGACGGCGATGACGTGGTTTACCACAACTATTTCGACGTCAGCATGGCGGTTTCTACGCCGCGCGGCCTGGTGACGCCGGTTCTGCGTGATGTCGATACCCTCGGCATGGCAGACATCGAGAAGAAAATCAAAGAGCTGGCAGTCAAAGGCCGTGATGGCAAGCTGACGGTTGAAGATCTGACCGGTGGTAACTTCACCATCACCAACGGTGGTGTGTTCGGTTCCCTGATGTCTACGCCGATCATCAACCCGCCGCAGAGCGCAATTCTGGGTATGCACGCTATCAAAGATCGTCCGATGGCGGTGAATGGTCAGGTTGAGATCCTGCCGATGATGTACCTGGCGCTGTCCTACGATCACCGTCTGATCGATGGTCGCGAATCCGTGGGCTTCCTGGTAACGATCAAAGAGTTGCTGGAAGAGCCGACGCGTCTGCTGCTGGACGTGTAGTAGTTTAAGCTTCACCTGCACTGTAGACCGACGTGGATAGGGTGTCGGTCTACGGTTTAAAAGATAACGATTACTGAAGGATGGACAGAACACATGAACTTACATGAATATCAGGCAAAACAACTGTTTGCCCGCTATGGCTTACCAGCACCGGTGGGTTATGCCTGTACTACTCCGCGCGAAGCAGAAGAAGCCGCTTCAAAAATCGGTGCCGGTCCGTGGGTGGTGAAATGTCAGGTTCACGCTGGTGGCCGCGGTAAAGCGGGCGGTGTGAAAGTTGTAAACAGCAAAGAAGACATCCGTGCTTTTGCAGAAAACTGGCTGGGCAAGCGTCTGGTAACGTATCAAACAGATGCCAATGGCCAACCGGTTAACCAGATTCTGGTTGAAGCGGCGACCGATATCGCTAAAGAGCTGTATCTCGGTGCCGTTGTAGACCGTAGTTCCCGTCGCGTGGTCTTTATGGCCTCCACCGAAGGCGGCGTGGAAATCGAAAAAGTGGCGGAAGAAACTCCGCACCTGATCCATAAAGTTGCGCTTGATCCGCTGACTGGCCCGATGCCGTATCAGGGACGCGAGCTGGCGTTCAAACTGGGTCTGGAAGGTAAACTGGTTCAGCAGTTCACCAAAATCTTCATGGGCCTGGCGACCATTTTCCTGGAGCGCGACCTGGCGCTGATCGAAATCAACCCGCTGGTCATCACCAAACAGGGCGATCTGATTTGCCTCGACGGCAAACTGGGCGCTGATGGCAACGCCCTGTTCCGCCAGCCTGATCTGCGCGAAATGCGTGACCAGTCGCAGGAAGATCCGCGTGAAGCACAGGCTGCACAGTGGGAACTGAACTACGTTGCGCTGGACGGTAACATCGGTTGTATGGTTAACGGCGCAGGTCTGGCGATGGGTACGATGGACATAGTTAAACTGCACGGCGGCGAACCGGCTAACTTCCTGGACGTTGGCGGCGGCGCAACCAAAGAACGTGTAACCGAAGCGTTCAAAATCATCCTCTCTGACGACAAAGTGAAAGCCGTTCTGGTTAACATCTTCGGCGGTATCGTTCGTTGCGACCTGATCGCTGACGGTATCATCGGCGCGGTAGCGGAAGTGGGTGTTAACCTACCGGTCGTGGTACGTCTGGAAGGTAACAACGCCGAACTCGGCGCGAAGAAACTGGCTGACAGCGGCCTGAATATTATTGCAGCAAAAGGTCTGACGGATGCAGCTCAGCAGGTTGTTGCCGCAGTGGAGGGGAAATAATGTCCATTTTAATTGATAAAAACACCAAGGTTATCTGCCAGGGCTTTACCGGTAGCCAGGGGACTTTCCACTCAGAACAGGCCATTGCATACGGCACTAAAATGGTTGGTGGCGTAACTCCAGGTAAAGGCGGCACTACCCACCTCGGCCTGCCAGTGTTCAACACCGTGCGTGAAGCTGTTGCTGCTACTGGCGCTTCCGCGTCTGTTATTTACGTACCAGCACCGTTCTGCAAAGACTCCATTCTGGAAGCTATCGATGCAGGCATCAAACTGATTATCACCATCACTGAAGGCATCCCGACGCTGGATATGCTGACCGTGAAAGTGAAACTGGACGAAGCAGGCGTTCGTATGATCGGCCCGAACTGCCCAGGCGTTATCACCCCGGGTGAATGCAAAATCGGTATCCAGCCGGGTCACATTCACAAACCGGGTAAAGTGGGTATCGTTTCCCGTTCCGGTACACTGACCTATGAAGCGGTTAAACAGACCACGGATTACGGTTTCGGTCAGTCGACCTGTGTCGGTATCGGCGGTGACCCGATCCCTGGCTCTAACTTTATCGACATTCTCGAAATGTTCGAAAAAGATCCGCAGACCGAAGCGATCGTGATGATCGGTGAGATCGGCGGTAGCGCTGAAGAAGAAGCGGCAGCGTACATCAAAGAGCATGTTACCAAGCCAGTTGTGGGTTACATCGCTGGTGTGACTGCGCCGAAAGGCAAACGTATGGGCCACGCGGGTGCGATCATTGCCGGTGGGAAAGGGACTGCGGATGAGAAATTCGCTGCTCTGGAAGCCGCAGGCGTGAAAACCGTTCGCAGCCTGGCGGATATCGGTGAAGCACTGAAAACTGTTCTGAAATAAATATCTGTAATAAGAAATAGCCCTCGCCGCGTCCCTCTACAGGAATGGCGAAGGGCTGTCGGTTTCGACATGGTTGGCCATCGTATGATGGCCTTTTTTGTGCTTATCGCGATGATTTTCGCTGCGCTATCAGGGTAAATTTATAGTCATCGGTATTAAAAGCGTTGCGGCTATATTCAAACACCCGACCATCAACTAAATATCCACGCGATACTTTTTCAAGAATCGGCTTTGTCTGGCTGATATTAAGCAGACGGCTCATCTCTTCGGTTGGCATCAGAGGAATGATTTCCTGTTCGCTACGATCGATAACCATCTTCTTCACTTCTTCAATAAAGTGATATTTCGAATTTTCCATGACCTGCCAGGTGAGATCCGGGAACAACGCAAGCGGCATCCAGGTTTCTTCCAGCGCCATTGGCTTTTGCTTGCGATAGCGCACGCGCTTCACATGCCACACACGATCCTGCACGGTGATTTGTAGCTGTTGCTGAAGAAAATCGTCAGCCGGAATCACTTCAAATATCAGAACTTCACTGTGTGTATCGACGTGACGGTCCGACAGTTTTTCATCAAAACTGGTTAACTGAAAAATATCGTAATTGACCCGCTCTTCTTTGACGTAAGTCCCGCTGCCCTGAATGCTTTCGAGGATCTGTTGCTCGACTAACTGGCGCAAAGCCTGACGCACCGTAACCCGGCTGACGCCAAACTCTGTTTGTAATGCCGATTCGGTAGGTAACGCATCGCCAGGTTTAAGCTCGCCACGCGCAATTTGCTCACGAATGCGATCAGCAATCTGTCGGTATAAGGGTTTGTGTCCCATTATTTAGCATCTCATTAATATGAATTTAGCCATTATGCCCGACAAATTCATCCTGTAAATAGCACAAATACAATGCAAATAATTTCAATCAAGTGAAATTGATTACGCAATGGTGTTGTTTTATCGGGCACACTGGCGCGACTATAAAAACGATCAAGTGAGGATCATGATGAACCTGACGACTCTGACCCACCGCGATGCGTTGTGTCTGAATGCGCGCTTTACCAGCCGTGAAGAGGCCATTCACGCGTTGACTCAACGTCTTGCTGCTCTGGGGAAAATTTCCAGTACTGAGCAATTTCTGAAAGAAGTGTATCGCCGTGAAAGCCTTGGCCCGACCGCCTTAGGTGAAGGGTTGGCTGTGCCGCATGGCAAAACTGCTGCGGTAAAAGAAGCGGCGTTTGCGGTCGCCACACTCAGCGAGCCGCTTCAGTGGGAAGGCGTGGATGGCCCGGAAGCGGTTGATTTAGTGGTGTTGCTGGCGATTCCCCCCAATGAAGCGGGTACTACGCACATGCAACTGCTGACAGCGCTGACCACGCGCCTGGCGGATGATGAGATTCGGGCGCGTATACAGTCGGCGACGACGCCTGATGAATTGCTCTCGGCGCTGGATGACAAGGGAGGCACGCAACCTTCTGCCTCTTTTTCCAACGCGCCAACTATCGTTTGCGTAACGGCCTGCCCGGCGGGTATTGCTCACACCTACATGGCTGCGGAGTATCTGGAAAAAGCCGGACGCAAACTCGGCGTGAATGTCTACGTTGAAAAGCAAGGTGCTAACGGTATTGAAGGGCGTTTAACGGCGGATCAACTCAATAGTGCAACTGCCTGTATTTTTGCGGCTGAAGTCGCCATCAAGGAGAGTGAGCGTTTTAACGGCATTCCTGCGCTTTCTGTGCCTGTTGCCGAGCCGATTCGCCATGCAGAAGCGTTGATCCAACAATCGCTTACCCTCGAGCGTGGCGATGAGACGCGTACCGTACAGCAAGATACGCAACCGGTGAAAAGCGTCAAAACGGAGCTGAAACAGGCACTGTTGAGCGGGATCTCTTTTGCCGTACCGTTGATTGTCGCGGGGGGGACGGTGCTGGCGGTCGCGGTATTACTGTCGCAAATCTTCGGGCTACAAGATCTGTTTAATGAAGAAAACTCCTGGCTGTGGATGTACCGCAAACTGGGCGGCGGGCTGCTCGGAATTTTGATGGTACCGGTGCTGGCAGCCTATACCGCCTATTCGCTGGCAGATAAACCGGCGTTAGCGCCAGGCTTTGCGGCTGGACTTGCCGCCAACATGATCGGCTCCGGGTTTCTCGGCGCGGTCGTTGGCGGATTGATAGCCGGTTACTTGATACGCTGGATGAAAAATCACTTGCGTCTTAGCAGTAAATTCAATGGCTTCCTGACTTTTTATCTCTACCCGGTGCTCGGTACATTGGGAGCGGGCAGTCTGATGCTGTTTGTGGTGGGGGAACCTGTCGCCTGGATCAATAACTCGCTTACCGCCTGGCTGAACGGTCTGTCAGGAAGTAACGCGCTGTTGCTGGGTGCCATTCTCGGTTTTATGTGTACCTTTGACCTTGGAGGGCCAGTGAATAAAGCCGCTTATGCATTCTGCCTGGGCGCAATGGCGAACGGCGTTTACGGCCCGTATGCCATTTTCGCCTCCGTCAAAATGGTTTCGGCATTTACCGTAACCGCTTCCACGATGCTCGCACCGCGCCTGTTTAAAGAGTTTGAAATTGAGACCGGGAAATCCACCTGGCTGTTAGGGCTGGCAGGTATTACCGAAGGGGCGATCCCGATGGCGATTGAAGATCCGCTGCGGGTTATTGGTTCGTTTGTGCTGGGCTCTATGGTAACGGGCGCTATTGTCGGTGCGATGAATATCGGCCTTTCGACACCCGGTGCTGGCATTTTCTCGCTCTTTTTACTTCATGATAATGGCGCGGGCGGTGTTATGGCGGCAATTGGCTGGTTTGGTGCGGCATTGGTGGGGGCTGCAATCTCGACTGCAATTCTCCTGATCTGGCGGCGTCACGCGGTTAAGCATGGCAACTATCTGACTGATGGCGTAATGCCATAAACAAAAAGGAAACGACGATGAAAGCGGTATCTCGCGTTCACATCACCCCGCATATGCACTGGGATCGGGAGTGGTATTTCACCACCGAAGAGTCACGCATTCTGCTGGTCAATAATATGGAAAAGATCCTGTGCCGACTGGAACAGGACAACGAATACAAATATTACGTACTCGACGGGCAAACGGCGATCCTCGAAGATTATTTCGCGGTGAAACCGGAAAACAAAGACCGCGTGAAGAAACTGGTAGAAGCCGGCAAGTTGATTATCGGCCCCTAGTATACCCAGACCGATACCACGATTGTTTCTGCGGAATCCATCGTCCGTAATCTGATGTACGGAATGCGTGACTGCCTCGCGTTTGGCGAGCCGATGAAAATAGGTTATTTACCCGATTCCTTTGGCATGTCCGGGCAACTGCCGCATATCTACAATGGATTTGGCATTACCTGCACCATGTTCTGGCGTGGATGTTCTGAGCGCCACGGTACGGATAAAACCGAGTTTTTGTGGCAAAGCAGTGACGGTAGCGAAGTGACGGCGCAGGTGATGCCGTTGGGTTATGCCATCGGTAAGTACTTACCTGCGGACGAAAACGGATTACGCAAACGCCTCGACAGTTATTTTGACGTGCTGGAAAAAGCGTCTGTAACCAAAGAGATTTTGCTGCCGAATGGGCATGATCAGATGCCATTGCAGCAAAATATCTTCGAAGTGATGGAGAAACTGCGCGAAATTTATCCTCAACGAAAGTTTGTGATGAGCCGCTTTGAAGAGGTATTTGAGAAGATCGAAGCGCAGCGAGATAATCTGGCAACCCTGAAAGGGGAATTTATTGATGGCAAATATATGCGCGTGCATCGCACCATCGGTTCCACGCGCATGGATATCAAAGTTGCCCACGCACGTATTGAAAATAAGATTGTTAATCTGCTGGAACCGCTGGCAACGCTGGCCTAGACGTTGGGTTTTGAATACCACCACGGCTTGCTGGAGAAAATGTGGAAAGAGATCTTAAAAAATCATGCCCACGACAGCATCGGCTGCTGCTGTAGTGACAAAGTTCATCGCGAAATCGTCGCCCGCTTCGAACTGGCTGAAGACATGGCGGATAATCTGCTGCGTTTCTATATGCGTAAAATCGCCGACAACATGCCGCAGAGCGACGCCGACAAACTCGTCCTGTTTAACCTGATGCCCTGGCCGCGGGAAGAAGTGATCAACACCACTGTGCGGCTGCGCGCCAGCCAGTTTAATCTACGAGACGATCGCGGTCAGCCTGTACCGTATTTTATTCGCCATGCCCGTGAGATCGATCCAGGCCTAATCGATCGGCAAATAGTTCATTACGGTAATTACGATCCCTTTATGGAGTTTGATATACAGATCAACCAGATTGTCCCTTCTATGGGCTATCGCACGCTTTATATCGAAGCGAATCAGCCTGGCAACGTGATTGCGGCAAAAAGTGACGCTGAAGGGATACTGGAAAATGCTTTCTGGCAAATTGCGCTCAATGAGGATGGAACGCTACAACTGGTAGATAAAGATAGCGGTGTGCGCTATGACCGGGTGTTGCAAATTGAAGAAAGCTCTGATGATGGTGATGAATATGACTATTCACCCGCAAAAGAAGAGTGGGTAATTACTTCGGCGAATGCGAAACCGCAATGCGAGATTATTCATGAGGCCTGGCAGAGCAGGGCTGTTATCCGCTATGAAATGGCGGTGCCGCGTAATCTGCAACAACGCAGCGCAAGACAATCCACTGGCAGAGTAGGTGTCGAGTTGGTTGTCACTCTTAGTCATAACAACAGGCGCATTGATGTGGATATCAACCTTGATAACCAGGCTGACGATCATCGCCTTCGCGTCCTGATCCCTACATCTTTTAACACCGATAGTGTTCTGGCAGATACCCAGTTTGGTTCGCTAACGCGCCCCGTGAACGACAGTGCAATGAACAACTGGCAGCAAGAAGGCTGGAAAGAAGCGCCGGTTCCGGTATGGAATATGCTCAACTATGCAGCCTTACAGGAAGGGCGTAACGGCATGGCTGTCTTTAGCGAAGGGCTACGTGAATTTGAAGTCATCGGTGAAGAGAAGAAAACCTTTGCCATTACGTTGCTGCGCGGCGTGGGCTTACTGGGGAAAGAAGATCTGCTTTTAAGGCCTAGGCGGCCTTCGGGAATTAAAATGCCAGTCCCGGACTCACAACTACGTGGTCTGCTTTCTTGTCGCCTAAGTTTATTGAGTTATACCGGTACGCCAACCGCCGCTGGTGTAGCTCAGCAGGCGCGAGCATGGCTGACTCCAGTACAGTGTTACAACAAAATCCCATGGGATGCGATGAAGCTCAACAAAGCCGGATTCAACGTGCCGGAAAGTTATAGTTTGTTGAAAATGCCCCCAGTGGGATGCCTGATAAGCGCACTTAAGAAAGCTGAAGACCGACAAGAAGTGATTTTACGGCTGTTTAATCCGGCTGAATCAGCAACCTGTGATGCGACTGTTGCTTTCAGTCGCGAGGTGATTTCTTGCTCAGAAACGATGATGGATGAACACATTACCACCGAGGAAAATCAAGGTTCAAATCTATCGGGGCCTTTTTTACCCGGCCAGTCACGGACGTTCAGTTACCGGCTTGCCTGAATAGCAATCAAACCGAAGCCACATATGCGCGGCCAGATTGTTGACAAAGGGCGCTTTGTTCATGCCGGATACGGCATGAACGCTTTATTCGGTCTACAAAAGCAGGCAAATTCAATATATTGCAGAGATGATGTAGACACTGGCAAGCGTAGCGCATCAGGTAATTTTGCGTTTATCTTCACTCTCAAGCCACGTATATGTGGCTTTATTTTTAACAAAATAATAACCCCGGGTGAGTTAATTATAATATAATTATAAGTTAATTAAATGTTAATATCGGCGGGGGGGAGATTTATGCCTTTATTAATAATCCTGAAACTCTGCGTCGTATTAGCCAGTGACCAAAAAAAGAATTAAAGTCAACCGTGCTGTTTTTGCTTCGTCTCTTTTTATCTTTAATTGCCAACCGAAACTAATTTCAGCCTTATAATTCACACATTTTAAACATAAATGTCACTAAAGTTACCTTGTTGAAACATGATTAACATAATTTGTAGAAATTGATATTTATCAATGTATAAGTCTTGGAAATGGGCATCAAAAAGAGATAAATTGTTCTCGATCAAATTGGCTGAAAGGCGGCAATTTAGCTATAAATTGATCACCGTCGAAAAATGCAAATTTGCTTCAACAAAAACCTGTTTATTGTAAGGATTTTGCGGCGTAATATATACGTGGGATCAATTTGAGTTTTTATTAACATGTTTGCAACCTTTCTTTACGCCGTTTTTGTGTGCATTCACATGGTATGATGAAAGTGTTCAAACAAATTTCTATTGGGGCATGCGTGTGACCCTTTCTAACGGGGTTCACTCTCGGAGTCTTCATGCGATGAGCAAGGAGTCATGATGTTAGATATAGTCGAACTGTCGCGCTTACAGTTTGCCTTGACCGCGATGTACCACTTCCTTTTTGTGCCACTGACGCTCGGTATGGCGTTCCTCCTGGCCATTATGGAAACGGTCTACGTCCTCTCCGGCAAACAGATTTATAAAGATATGACCAAGTTCTGGGGCAAGTTGTTTGGTATCAACTTCGCTCTGGGTGTGGCTACCGGTCTGACCATGGAGTTCCAGTTCGGGACTAACTGGTCTTACTATTCCCACTATGTAGGGGATATCTTCGGTGCGCCGCTGGCAATCGAAGGTCTGATGGCCTTCTTCCTCGAATCCACCTTTGTAGGTCTGTTCTTCTTCGGTTGGGATCGTCTGGGTAAAGTTCAGCATATGTGTGTCACCTGGCTGGTGGCGCTCGGTTCAAACCTGTCCGCACTGTGGATTCTGGTTGCGAACGGCTGGATGCAAAACCCAATCGCGTCCGATTTCAACTTTGAAACTATGCGTATGGAGATGGTGAGCTTCTCCGAGCTGGTGCTTAACCCGGTTGCTCAGGTGAAATTCGTTCACACTGTAGCGTCTGGTTATGTGACTGGCGCGATGTTCATCCTCGGTATCAGCGCATGGTATATGCTGAAAGGTCGTGACTTCGCCTTCGCTAAACGCTCCTTTGCTATCGCTGCCAGCTTCGGTATGGCTGCTGTTCTGTCTGTTATTGTTCTGGGTGATGAATCCGGCTACGAAATGGGCGACGTGCAGAAAACCAAACTGGCTGCTATTGAAGCCGAGTGGGAAACGCAACCTGCGCCTGCTGCCTTTACTTTGTTCGGCATTCCTGATCAGGAAGAGGAGACGAACAAATTTGCGATTCAGATCCCTTACGCACTGGGCATCATTGCAACGCGTTCCGTGGATACCCCGGTTATCGGCCTGAAAGAGCTGATGGTGCAGCATGAAGAACGCATTCGTAACGGGATGAAGGCGTACTCTCTGCTCGAACAACTGCGTTCTGGTTCTACCGACCAGGCGGTTCGTGACCAGTTCAATAGCATGAAGAAAGACCTCGGTTACGGTCTGCTGCTGAAACGCTATACGCCAAACGTGGCTGATGCGACCGAAGCGCAGATTCAACAGGCAACCAAAGACTCCATCCCGCGTGTAGCGCCGCTGTACTTTG
Source organism: Shigella sp. SIG6 (assembly GCF_053555815.1). NCBI lineage: Bacteria > Pseudomonadati > Pseudomonadota > Gammaproteobacteria > Enterobacterales > Enterobacteriaceae > Shigella > Shigella sp. SIG6. The sequence continues at coordinate 19,353 of NZ_JBQZXC010000017.1, forward strand.
CGTTCCGTATCATGGTGGCGTGTGGCTTCCTGCTGCTGGCAATCATCGCGCTCTCTTTCTGGAGTGTCATCCGCAACCGCATTGGCGAGAAAAAATGGCTTCTGCGCGCCGCGCTGTACGGTATTCCGCTGCCGTGGATTGCTGTAGAAGCGGGCTGGTTCGTGGCTGAATATGGCCGCCAACCGTGGGCTATCGGTGAAGTGCTGCCGACAGCTGTGGCGAATTCGTCACTGACCGCAGGCGATCTCATATTCTCAATGGTGCTGATTTGCGGCCTGTATACCCTGTTCCTGGTGGCAGAATTGTTCTTAATGTTCAAGTTTGCACGCCTCGGCCCAAGCAGCCTGAAAACCGGTCGCTATCACTTTGAGCAGTCTTCCACGACTACTCAGCCGGCACGCTAAGACAGGAGTCGTCAAATGATCGATTATGAAGTATTGCGTTTTATCTGGTGGCTGCTGGTTGGCGTTCTGCTGATTGGTTTTGCTGTCACTGACGGTTTCGACATGGGGGTGGGCATGCTCACCCGTTTCCTCGGTCGTAACGACACCGAGCGTCGAATTATGATTAACTCCATTGCACCACACTGGGACGGTAACCAGGTTTGGCTGATCACCGCGGGCGGCGCACTCTTTGCTGCCTGGCCGATGGTCTATGCCGCTGCGTTCTCCGGCTTCTATGTGGCGATGATCCTCGTGCTGGCGTCTTTGTTCTTCCGTCCGGTCGGTTTTGACTACCGCTCCAAGATTGAAGAAACCCGCTGGCGTAACATGTGGGACTGGGGCATCTTCATTGGTAGCTTCGTTCCGCCGCTGGTAATTGGTGTAGCGTTCGGTAACCTGTTGCAGGGCGTACCGTTCAACGTTGATGAATATCTGCGTCTGTACTACACCGGTAACTTCTTCCAGTTGCTTAACCCGTTCGGCCTGCTGGCAGGCGTGGTGAGCGTAGGGATGATCATTACTCAGGGCGCAACCTATCTGCAAATGCGTACCGTGGGCGAACTGCACCTGCGTACCCGTGCAACGGCTCAGGTGGCTGCGCTGGTGACACTGGTCTGTTTCGCACTGGCTGGCGTATGGGTGATGTACGGTATCGATGGTTATGTCGTGAAATCGACAATGGACCATTACGCAGCCTCTAACCCACTGAATAAAGAAGTGGTTCGTGAAGCTGGCGCATGGCTGGTTAACTTCAACAACACGCCAATTCTGTGGGCTATTCCGGCACTGGGTGTGGTTCTGCCGCTGCTGACCATCCTGACTGCACGTATGGATAAAGCCGCGTGGGCGTTTGTGTTCTCCTCCCTGACGCTGGCCTGCATCATCCTGACAGCCGGTATCGCAATGTTCCCGTTTGTGATGCCGTCCAGCACCATGATGAACGCAAGTCTGACAATGTGGGATGCAACTTCCAGCCAGCTGACGCTTAACGTCATGACCTGGGTTGCGGTGGTTCTGGTACCGATCATTCTGCTCTACACCGCCTGGTGTTACTGGAAAATGTTCGGTCGTATCACCAAAGAAGATATTGAACGTAACACCCACTCTCTGTACTAAGTAAGGAGCTAAAAATGTGGTATTTCGCATGGATTCTGGGAACGCTTCTTGCCTGTTCGTTTGGGGTAATCACCGCGCTGGCGCTTGAACACGTCGAATCAGGCAAAGCCGGTCAAGAAGACATCTGATGAGTAAGATTATCGCGACCTTGTATGCGGTAATGGACAAGCGCCCCCTGCGGGCGCTTTCCTTCGTGATGGCGCTTCTGTTAGCAGGATGTATGTTTTGGGACCCATCTCGTTTTGCCGCGAAGACCAGTGAACTGGAAATCTGGCATGGTTTATTGCTGATGTGGGCCGTCTGTGCTGGTGTGATTCACGGCGTGGGCTTTCGTCCGCAGAAGGTTCTTTGGCAAGGGATTTTTTGCCCATTGCTTGCCGATATTGTTCTCATTGTCGGGCTGATTTTCTTCTTCTTTTAAATCAGAATTCTCTTTAAAAAATTATGGGCCGCTCCAGGCCCATAAATTTTTACGCTCCCTTAACTTGCCCTCATTCCCAAACCTCAATCGCGCGCGTATAGTAGCAGCGTTTAAAAGCTCTAACTTTTGTTGCATTACCGGGATGTAAAGTGAATACAACGCTGTTTCGATGGCCGGTTCGCGTCTACTATGAAGATACCGATGCCGGTGGTGTGGTGTACCACGCCAGTTACGTCGCTTTTTATGAAAGAGCACGCACAGAGATGCTGCGTCATCATCACTTCAGTCAGCAGGCGCTGATGGCTGAACGCGTTGCCTTTGTGGTACGTAAAATGACGGTGGAATATTACGCACCTGCGCGGCTCGACGATATGCTCGAAATACAGACTGAAATAACATCAATGCGTGGCACCTCTTTGGTTTTCACGCAACGTATTGTCAACGCCGAGAATACTTTGCTGAATGAAGCAGAGGTTCTGGTTGTTTGCGTTGACCCACTCAAAATGAAGCCTCGTGCGCTTCCCAAGTCTATTGTCGCGGAGTTTAAGCAGTGACTGACATGAATATCCTTGATTTGTTCCTGAAGGCTAGCCTTCTGGTTAAACTTATCATGTTGATTTTGATTGGTTTTTCAATCGCATCCTGGGCCATTATTATCCAGCGAACCCGTATTCTTAACGCAGCGGCGCGTGAAGCCGAAGCGTTTGAAGATAAATTCTGGTCTGGAATCGAACTCTCTCGCCTCTATCAAGAGAGTCAGGGGAAACGGGATAATCTGACTGGTTCGGAACAAATCTTTTACAGCGGGTTCAAAGAGTTTGTGCGCCTGCATCGTGCCAATAGCCATGCGCCGGAAGCCGTAGTGGAAGGGGCGTCGCGTGCTATGCGTATCTCCATGAACCGTGAACTTGAAAATCTGGAAACGCACATTCCGTTCCTCGGTACGGTTGGCTCCATCAGCCCGTATATTGGTCTGTTTGGTACGGTCTGGGGGATCATGCACGCCTTTATCGCCCTCGGGGCGGTAAAACAAGCAACACTGCAAATGGTTGCGCCCGGTATCGCAGAAGCGTTGATTGCGACGGCAATTGGTCTGTTCGCCGCAATTCCGGCGGTAATGGCTTATAACCGTCTCAACCAGCGCGTAAACAAACTGGAACTGAATTACGACAACTTTATGGAAGAGTTTACCGCGATTCTGCACCGCCAGGCGTTTACCGTTAGCGAGAGCAACAAGGGGTAAGCCATGGCCAGAGCGCGTGGACGAGGTCGTCGCGATCTCAAGTCCGAAATCAACATTGTACCGTTGCTGGACGTACTGCTGGTGCTGTTGCTGATCTTTATGGCGACAGCGCCCATCATCACCCAGAGCGTGGAGGTCGATCTGCCAGACGCTACTGAATCACAGGCGGTGAGCAGTAACGATAATCCGCCAGTGATTGTTGAAGTGTCTGGTATTGGTCAGTACACCGTGGTGGTTGAGAAAGATCGCCTGGAGCGTTTACCACCAGAGCAGGTGGTGGCGGAAGTGTCCAGCCGTTTCAAGGCCAACCCGAAAACGGTCTTTCTGATCGGTGGCGCAAAAGATGTGCCTTACGATGAAATAATTAAAGCACTGAACTTGTTACATAGTGCGGGTGTGAAATCGGTTGGTTTAATGACGCAGCCTATCTAAACATCTGCGTTTCCCTTGCTTGAAAGAGAGCGGGTAACAGGCGAACAGTTTTTGGAAACCGAGAGTGTCAAAGGCAACCGAACAAAACGACAAGCTCAAGCGGGCGATAATTATTTCAGCAGTGCTGCATGTCATCTTATTTGCGGCGCTGATCTGGAGTTCGTTCGATGAGAATATAGAAGCTTCAGCCGGAGGCGGCGGTGGTTCGTCCATCGACGCTGTCATGGTTGATTCAGGTGCGGTAGTTGAGCAGTACAAACGCATGCAAAGCCAGGAATCAAGCGCGAAGCGTTCTGATGAACAGCGCAAGATGAAGGAACAGCAGGCTGCTGAAGAACTGCGTGAGAAACAAGCGGCTGAACAGGAACGCCTGAAGCAACTTGAGAAAGAGCGGTTAGCGGCTCAGGAGCAGAAAAAGCAGGCTGAAGAAGCCGCAAAACAGGCCGAGTTAAAGCAGAAGCAAGCTGAAGTGGCAGCAGCGAAAGCGGCGGCAGATGCTAAAGCTGCGGAAGAAGCAGCGAAGAAAGCGGCTGCAGACGCGAAGAAAAAAGCAGAAGCAGAAGCCGCCAAAGCCGCAGCCGAAGCGCAGAAAAAAGCCGAGGTAGCCGCTGCGGCACTGAAGAAGAAAGCGGAAGCGGCAGAAGCAGCTGCAGCTGAAGCAAGAAAGAAAGCGGCAACTGAAGCTGCTGAAAAAGCCAAGGCAGAAGCTGAGAAGAAAGCGGCTGCTGAAAAGGCTGCAGCTGATAAGAAAGCGGCAGCAGAGAAAGCTGCAGCCGACAAAAAAGCAGCAGAAAAAGCGGCTGCTGATAAGGCAGCAGCTGATAAGAAAGCAGCGGCAGAAAAAGCCGCCGCAGACAAAAAAGCGGCAGCGGCAAAAGCAGCAGCTGAAAAAGCCGCTGCAGCAAAAGCTGCCGCAGAGGCAGATGATATTTTCGGTGAGCTAAGCTCTGGTAAGAATGCACCGAAAACGGGGGGAGGGGCGAAAGGGAACAATGCTTCGCCTGCCGGGAGTGGTAATACTAAAAACAATGGCGCATCAGGGGCCGATATCAATAACTATGCCGGGCAGATTAAATCTGCTATCGAAAGTAAGTTCTATGACGCATCGTCCTATGCAGGCAAAACCTGTACGCTGCGCATAAAACTGGCACCCGATGGTATGTTACTGGATATCAAACCTGAAGGTGGCGATCCCGCACTTTGTCGGGCTGCGTTGGCAGCAGCTAAACTTGCGAAGATCCCGAAACCACCAAGCCAGGCAGTATATGAAGTGTTCAAAAACGCGCCATTGGACTTCAAACCGTAATCGCGATGTTGACTGTTCGGACGGTCAACATCAGGCACCGGTTGCCACGGGGTTCTGGTAGTTTTGTGTATTTTAGTTTGTTAACATTCTGCTAAATTATCGTGGGCCATCGGTCCAGATAAGGGAGATATGATGAAGCAGGCATTACGAGTAGCATTTGGTTTTCTCATACTGTGGGCATCAGTTCTGCATGCTGAAGTCCGCATTGTGATCGACAGCGGTGTAGATTCCGGTCGTCCTATTGGTGTTGTTCCTTTCCAGTGGGCGGGGCCTGGTGCGGCACCTGAAGATATTGGCGGCATCGTTGCTGCTGACTTGCGTAACAGCGGTAAATTTAATCCGTTAGATCGCGCTCGTCTGCCACAGCAGCCGGGTAGTGCGCAGGAAGTACAACCAGCTGCATGGTCCGCACTGGGCATTGACGCTGTAGTTGTCGGTCAGGTCACTCCGAATCCGGATGGTTCTTACAATGTTGCTTATCAACTTGTTGACACTGGCGGCGCACCGGGTACTGTACTTGCTCAGAACTCGTACAAAGTGAACAAGCAGTGGCTGCGTTATGCTGGTCATACCGCCAGTGATGAAGTGTTTGAAAAACTGACCGGCATTAAAGGTGCGTTCCGTACCCGTATTGCCTACGTTGTTCAGACCAACGGCGGTCAGTTCCCGTATGAACTGCGCGTATCTGACTATGACGGTTACAACCAGTTTGTCGTTCACCGTTCACCGCAGCCGCTGATGTCTCCGGCGTGGTCACCAGACGGTTCTAAACTGGCTTATGTGACCTTCGAAAGCGGTCGTTCCGCGCTGGTTATTCAGACGCTGGCAAATGGCGCTGTACGTCAGGTGGCTTCATTCCCGCGTCACAACGGTGCACCTGCATTCTCGCCAGACGGCAGCAAACTGGCATTCGCCTTGTCGAAAACCGGTAGTCTGAACCTGTACGTAATGGATTTGGCTTCTGGTCAGATCCGCCAGGTGACTGATGGTCGCAGTAACAATACCGAACCGACCTGGTTCCCGGATAGCCAGAACCTGGCATTTACTTCTGACCAGGCCGGTCGTCCGCAGGTTTATAAAGTGAATATCAACGGCGGTGCGCCACAACGTATTACCTGGGAAGGTTCGCAGAACCAGGATGCGGATGTCAGCAGCGACGGTAAATTTATGGTAATGGTCAGCTCCAATGGTGGGCAGCAGCACATTGCCAAACAAGATCTGGCAACGGGAGGCGTACAAGTTCTGTCGTCCACGTTCCTGGATGAAACGCCAAGTCTGGCACCTAACGGCACTATGGTAATCTACAGCTCTTCTCAGGGGATGGGATCCGTGCTGAATTTGGTTTCTACAGATGGGCGTTTCAAAGCGCGTCTTCCGGCAACTGATGGACAGGTCAAATTCCCTGCCTGGTCGCCGTATCTGTGATAATAATTAATTGAATAGTAAAGGAATCATTGAAATGCAACTGAACAAAGTGCTGAAAGGGCTGATGATTGCTCTGCCTGTTATGGCAATTGCGGCATGTTCTTCCAACAAGAACGCCAGCAATGACGGCAGCGAAGGCATGCTGGGTGCCGGCACTGGTATGGATGCGAACGGCGGCAACGGCAACATGTCTTCCGAAGAGCAGGCTCGTCTGCAAATGCAACAGCTGCAGCAGAACAACATCGTTTACTTCGATCTGGACAAGTACGATATCCGTTCTGACTTCGCTCAAATGCTGGATGCACATGCAAACTTCCTGCGTAGCAACCCGTCTTACAAAGTCACCGTAGAAGGTCACGCGGACGAACGTGGTACTCCGGAATACAACATCTCCCTGGGTGAACGTCGTGCGAACGCCGTTAAGATGTACCTGCAGGGTAAAGGCGTTTCTGCAGACCAGATCTCCATCGTTTCTTACGGTAAAGAAAAACCTGCAGTACTGGGTCATGACGAAGCGGCATACTCCAAAAACCGTCGTGCGGTACTGGTTTACTAAGAGAATTGCATGAGCAGTAACTTCAGACATCAACTATTGAGTCTGTCGTTACTGGTTGGTATAGCGGCCCCCTGGGCCGCTTTTGCTCAGGCACCAATCAGTAGTGTCGGCTCAGGCTCGGTCGAAGACCGCGTCACTCAACTTGAGCGTATTTCTAATGCTCACAGCCAGCTTTTAACCCAACTCCAGCAACAACTTTCTGATAATCAATCCGATATTGATTCCCTGCGTGGTCAGATTCAGGAAAATCAGTATCAACTGAATCAGGTCGTGGAGCGGCAAAAGCAGATCCTGTTGCAGATCGACAGCCTCAGCAGCGGTGGTGCAGCGGCGCAATCAACCAGCAGCGATCAAAGCGGTGCGGCGGCATCAACGACGCCGACAGCTGATGCTGGTACTGCGAATGCTGGCGCGCCGGTGAAAAGCGGCGATGCAAACACGGATTACAATGCAGCTATTGCGCTGGTGCAGGATAAATCCCGCCAGGATGACGCAATGGTGGCATTTCAGAATTTCATCAAAAATTACCCTGATTCAACTTACCTGCCAAACGCCAATTATTGGCTGGGTCAGTTAAACTACAACAAGGGTAAAAAAGATGATGCGGCGTACTATTTTGCTTCGGTAGTGAAAAACTATCCGAAGTCACCAAAGGCTGCTGATGCGATGTTTAAAGTCGGCGTCATCATGCAGGACAAAGGTGACACCGCAAAAGCGAAAGCCGTATACCAGCAGGTTATCAGTAAATACCCTGGTACTGATGGCGCTAAACAGGCACAAAAACGTCTGAACGCGATGTAATGCATAACACACGACCAGAAGTCGCATTATTTCTGGTCGTGTCGTGCGAATCATAAGCAGTTGAGTGATCTGCATCGAAATTTTTGTTGCGCTCAAGTCTGAAATCAGTAATATATGCCGCCGTTGCCACGGGATATCAAACAAACCGAAAGCAACGAAAAAGTGGGTCGTTAGCTCAGTTGGTAGAGCAGTTGACTTTTAATCAATTGGTCGCAGGTTCGAATCCTGCACGACCCACCACTAACATAGTTAGTTGTAGTATCCAGCGTAGTGTCGGGTGATTAGCTCAGCTGGGAGAGCACCTCCCTTACAAGGAGGGGGTCGGCGGTTCGATCCCGTCATCACCCACCACCGGGTCGTTAGCTCAGTTGGTAGAGCAGTTGACTTTTAATCAATTGGTCGCAGGTTCGAATCCTGCACGACCCACCACTAATTACGGTGGGTTCGGTGGAAGTAGTTTGTAGTATCCAGCGTAGTGTCGGGTGATTAGCTCAGCTGGGAGAGCACCTCCCTTACAAGGAGGGGGTCGGCGGTTCGATCCCGTCATCACCCACCACTCGGGTCGTTAGCTCAGTTGGTAGAGCAGTTGACTTTTAATCAATTGGTCGCAGGTTCGAATCCTGCACGACCCACCAATGTAAAAAAGCGCCCTAAAGGCGCTTTTTTGCTATTCAGGCATCCTCAATTTCACTTTGTAAACCTGATGACATCGTCAGAGCTTACTGTGCAAGCAACTCTACGTCGGTGGAATTAGGCGTAATTCGAGTGACTTTTCCCCACCATTCGACTATCTTGTTTAGCATATAAAACAAATTACACCGATAACAGCGAATGTTACGCTAATGTCGGTTTTAACGTTAAGCCTGTAAAACGAGATGGTAAGATGAGCGTAATGTTTGATCCAGACACGGCGATTTATCCTTTCCCCCCGAAGCCGACGCCGTTAAGCATTGATGAAAAAGCGTATTACCGCGAGAAGATAAAACGTCTGCTAAAAGAACGTAATGCGGTGATGGTTGCCCACTACTATACCGATCCCGAAATTCAACAACTGGCAGAAGAAACCGGTGGCTGTATTTCTGATTCTCTGGAAATGGCGCGCTTCGGTGCAAAGCATCCCGCTTCTACTTTGTTAGTCGCTGGGGTGAGATTTATGGGAGAAACCGCCAAAATTCTCAGTCCGGAAAAAACAATTCTGATGCCGACACTTCAGGTTGAGTGTTCACTGGATCTCGGCTGCCCTGTTGAAGAATTTAACGCATTTTGCGATGCCCATCCCGATCGTACTGTCGTCGTCTACGCCAACACTTCTGCTGCGGTAAAAGCGCGCGCAGATTGGGTGGTAACTTCAAGCATTGCCGTCGAACTTATTGATCATCTTGATAGTTTGGGTGAAAAAATCATCTGGGCACCCGACAAACATCTGGGGCGTTACGTGCAAAAACAGACGGGTGGAGACATTTTATGCTGGCAGGGTGCCTGCATTGTGCATGATGAATTTAAGACTCAGGCGTTAACCCGCTTGCAAGAAGAATACCCGGATGCTGCCATACTGGTGCATCCAGAATCACCACAAGCTATTGTCGATATGGCGGATGCGGTCGGTTCCACCAGTCAACTGATCGCTGCTGCAAAAGCATTGCCTCATCAGAGGCTTATTGTGGCAACCGATCGGGGTATTTTCTACAAAATGCAGCAGGCGGTGCCAGATAAAGAGTTACTGGAAGCACCAACCGCGGGTGAGGGCGCAACCTGCCGCAGCTGCGCGCATTGTCCGTGGATGGCCATGAATGGCCTTCAGGCTATCGCAGAGGCATTAGAACAGGAAGGAAGTAATCACGAGGTTCATGTCGATGAGAGGCTGCGAGAGAGGGCGCTGGTGCCGCTCAATCGTATGCTGGATTTTGCGGCTACACTACGTGGATAACGAATAATAAGGCGTAACGTTACGCTTTGGGGGAAAGATGGATTTTTTTAGTGTGCAGAATATCTTGGTACATATACCAATAGGGGCGGGCGGTTATGATCTCTCATGGATCGAAGCGGTAGGCACGATCGCCGGGTTGCTGTGTATTGGCCTTGCCAGTCTGGAGAAGATCAGCAACTACTTCTTTGGCCTGATCAACGTTACCTTGTTTGGCATTATTTTCTTTCAGATTCAGCTGTATGCCAGCCTGCTATTACAGGTGTTTTTCTTTGCCGCGAATATTTACGGCTGGTATGTGTGGTCGCGACAAACCAGTCAGAACGAGGCGGAGTTGAAAATTCGCTGGTTGCCATTGCCGAAGGCACTCAGCTGGTTGGCGGTTTGCGTTGTTTCGATTGGTCTGATGACGGTATTTATCAATCCGGTGTTTGCATTTTTGACCCGCGTGGCAGTCATGATCATGCAAGCATTAGGATTACAGGTTGTGATGCCTGAACTGCAACCGGACGCTTTCCCGTTCTGGGATTCATGCATGATGGTGTTATCTATCGTGGCAATGATTCTGATGACGCGTAAGTATGTGGAAAACTGGCTGTTGTGGGTGATTATTAACGTGATTAGCGTCGTTATTTTTGCACTTCAGGGCGTTTACGCCATGTCTCTGGAGTACATCATCCTGACCTTTATTGCGCTCAACGGCAGCCGGATGTGGATCAACAGCGCACGTGAAAGAGGCTCACGCGCGCTGTCCCATTAATGGTGATGATGTGAATGGCCAGACACCCCTTCATTCAGGTGGCAGTCTGGCCCATGACAAGGTTGATATTCCATCTGAATGGTGGCGTGCTCAATCTGATAGTGATCCATCAGGTAGTGTTGGATCTGATCCAACAAGGCATCGTGATCGTGTGGCGGGATCACCTGCACATGCAACGTCATCACCGGCTTCTCGCCTACCATCCATACATGTACATGGTGCACATTGCGGACTTCCGGGATTTCCCGGCACATACGACGCTTCAGTTCAGCGATATCCAGCGATACCGGTGCACCTTCAAGTAATTCATTCACGCTATCTTTCAACAGTCGCCACGCGCTACGCAGAACCAGAAGCGACACCAGTATCGAGAGAATGGGGTCAGCAGGTGTCCAGCCAGTCCAGATAATAATCAACGCGGCAATAATAGCCCCAACCGAACCCAGCAGGTCCCAGAGCACATGCAGTGCCGCTGCTCGTACGTTGAGGTTTTTCTCTTCGCTGCCGTGATGAAGTAACCAGAAAGAAAGTATATTTGCCAGCAACCCAGCCACGGCAATTGCCATCATCATGCCTCCCTCGACCGGACGCGGCGTGCGGAAGCGTTCTATCGCCTCCCAGACAATCAAAATGGTAATTACCACGAGGGCGATGGCATTCACAAACGCCGCGAGCGTGGTCAGTCTTAGCCAACCGAAAGTGTGGCGAATGGTGGGCGGATGACGTGAAAATTGCACGGCGAGTAGGGCGAAAAGCAGGGCGGCAGTATCGGTCAACATATGACCCGCATCGGCCAGCAATGCCAGAGAACCAGAAAGAAAACCACCAACGACTTCTACCAGCATAAACCCGGCAGTCACGCCGAAAGCATACAACAAGCGACGAGCATTATTATCTTCTGGCAGGTGTGAGGACGTGTGTGAGTGTGAGTGCGGCATGACGAGTCATCCCTTAATTATTCTCACTTAACTTTATGACATCATACTGCTTTTAGAAGTGAAAAATTAAAAGGGAGAGACTCCGCTCTCCCATTATTGGCTATTTTGCAGGGTTACTGCGTGGTACCGTCGGTTTTGGTATCGACATCATTATTGATGCCATCACCGGTTTGTACCTTTTTATTGATATCCGGACATCGACCATCTTTGCACATGGTGTTCTTGTGCTCTTCATCTTTGGTCATTCCGTCATTGTTCATTGAAGAACCATCCGAATGCAGCATTGTGCCGCCAGAACCGGTATTTACCCCGTTATTGTCGACGTTATTTGGCGCGACATTTTCACGGGCGTCAGGGGCTACCTGGCCCGCATCAGCTGCGGCGTTTGCCTAGCCGTTATTAGTTTGCGCTCCGCTATCGGCAGCCAGTGCGGCACCGCTGGCAAGGCTTAGAGTGGCAGTCAGAAATAATGTAGCCAGTTTTGTCATTTTCATAGGATGCTCCTGTTATGGTCGTTATGTCGGATAACCTCTTCCAACAGTGCATTTGCAGGTGAATATAAGGCATTGGTTTAAGATTTCAGCCGGTTTATGAAACGCAGCAGAGAATCTTGAAATAATTAACAAACAAAGGAGTTACAGTTAGAAATTGTAGGAGAGATCTCGTTTTTCGCGACAATCTGGCGTTTTTCTTGCTAATTCCAGGATTAATCCGTTCATAGTGTAAAACCCCGTTTACACATTCTGACGGAAGATATAGATTGGAAGTATTGCATTCACTAAGATAAGTATGGCAACACTGGAACAGACATGAATTATCAGAACGACGATTTACGCATCAAAGAAATCAAAGAGTTACTTCCTCCTGTCGCATTGCTGGAAAAATTCCCCGCAACTGAAAATGCCGCGAATACGGTTGCCCATGCCCGAAAAGCGATCCATAAGATCCTGAAAGGTAATGATGATCGCCTGTTGGTGGTGATTGGCCCGTGCTCAATTCATGATCCTGTCGCGGCTAAAGAGTATGCCACTCGCTTGCTGGCGCTGCGTGAAGAGCTGAAAGATGCGCTGGAAATCGTAATGCGCGTCTATTTTGAAAAGCCGCGTACCACGGTGGGCTGGAAAGGGTTGATTAACGATCCGCATATGGATAACAGCTTCCAGATCAACGACGGTCTGCGTATAGCCCGTAAATTGCTGCTTGATATTAACGACAGCGGTCTGCCAGCGGCGGGTGAGTTTCTCGATATGATCACTCCTCAGTATCTCGCTGACCTGATGAGCTGGGGCGCAATTGGTGCACGTACCACGGAATCGCAGGTGCACCGTGAACTGGCGTCTGGTCTTTCTTGTCCGGTAGGTTTTAAAAATGGCACAGACGGTACGATTAAAGTGGCTATCGATGCCATTAATGCCGCCGGTGCGCCGCACTGCTTCCTGTCCGTAACTAAATGGGGGCATTCGGCGATTGTGAATACCAGTGGTAACGGCGATTGCCATATCATTCTGCGCGGCGGTAAAGAGCCTAACTACAGCGCGAAGCACGTTGCTGAAGTGAAAGAAGGGCTGAACAAAGCAGGTCTGCCAGCTCAGGTGATGATCGATTTCAGCCATGCTAATTCGTCCAAACAATTCAAAAAGCAGATGGATGTTTGTGCTGACGTTTGCCAGCAGATTGCCGGTGGCGAAAAGGCCATTATTGGCGTGATGGTGGAAAGCCATCTGGTGGAAGGCAATCAGAGCCTCGATAGCGGGGAGCCGCTGGCCTACGGTAAGAGCATCACCGATGCCTGCATTGGCTGGGAAGATACCGATGCTCTGTTACGTCAACTGGCGAATGCAGTAAAAGCGCGTCGCGGGTAAGGTTTAATTGTCGGATGCGCCGTCAGAGTGGCGTATCCGATGAATCACCACAGGCCTGATAAGACGCGCAGCGTCGCATCAGGCAATGTGCTCCATTGTTAGCAACGACAAACAAAAAAGCCGACTCACTTGCAGTCGGCTTTCTCATTTTTTAAACGAATGACGTTTACTTCGCTTTACCCTGGTTCGCAACGGCTGCTGCTTTCGCCGCGATCTCGTCAGCATTACCCAGATAATAGCGTTTCAGCGGTTTGAAATTCTCGTCGAACTCATACACCAGCGGCACGCCAGTCGGGATATTCAGCTCAAGAATCTCTTCTTCGCTCATGTTATCAAGATATTTCACCAGCGCACGCAGGGAGTTACCGTGTGCGGCGATGATTACGCGCTCACCGCTCTTCATACGCGGCAGAATGGTTTCATTCCAGTAAGGGATCACGCGGTCAATGGTCAGCGCCAGGCTTTCCGTCAGCGGCAATTCTTTCTCGCTCAGTTTCGCGTAACGCGGATCGTGACCCGGATAACGCTCATCATCTTTAGTCAGTTCCGGCGGAGTCACTGCAAAACCACGACGCCACTGTTTCACCTGCTCGTCGCCATACTTTTCAGCAGTTTCCGCTTTGTTCAGACCCTGCAACGCACCGTAGTGACGTTCGTTCAGTTTCCAGGATTTCTCAACGGGCAGCCATGCCTGATCCAGTTCGTCCAGCACATTCCACAGGGTATGGATAGCGCGTTTCAACATAGAAGTGTAAGCAAAGTCAAAGCTGTAACCTTCCTCTTTCAGCAGCTTACCTGCTGCTTTTGCTTCGCTTACGCCTTTCTCAGACAGATCCACGTCGTACCAACCGGTGAAACGGTTTTCTTTGTTCCACTGACTTTCGCCATGACGAACCAGAACCAGCTTAGTTACAGCCATATACTTACTCCTCAAATCATCTTTTAATGATAATAATTCTCATTATATTGCCGTGACGAAGCAACAGCAATGCTTACGCATAACCATAGCGAAAATAGTGGCGCAGTGTAAGGTTGTTGTGAATATTGAGTTGCAAATATGTCGGTGTTTGCTGGTGATTTGAACAATATGAAGATAAAGCCCTCATGACGAGGGCTTAACATTACTCAGCAATAAACTGATATTCCGTCAGGCTGGAATACTCTTCGCCAGGACGCAGGAAGCAGTCCGGTTGCGGCCATTCAGGGTGGTTCGGGCTGTCCGGCAGAAACTCGCTTTCCAACGCCAGCCCTTGCCAGTCGGCGTAAGGTTCGGTTCCCCGCGACGGTGTGCCGCCGAGGAAGTTGCCGGAGTAGAATTGAAGAGCCGGAGCGGTGGTGTAGACCTTCAGCTGCAATTTTTCATCTGCTGACCAGACATGCGCCGCCACTTTCTTGCCATCGCCTTTGGCCTGTAACAAGAATGCGTGATCGTAACCTTTCACTTTGCGCTGATCGTCGTCGGCAAGAAACTCACTGGCGATGATTTTGGCGCTGCGGAAATCAAAAGACGTTCCGGCGACAGATTTCAAGCCGTCGTGCGGAATGCCGCCTTCATCAACCGGAAGATATTCGTCCGCCAGAATCTGCAACTTGTGATTGCGCACGTCAGACTGCTCGCCGTCAAGATTGAAATAGACGTGATTAGTCATATTCACCGGGCAAGGTTTATCAACTGTGGCGCGATAAGTAATGGAGATACGGTTATCGTCGGTCAGACGATATTGCACCGTCGCGCCGAGATTACCCGGGAAGCCCTGATCGCCATCATCTGAACTCAGGGCAAACAGCACCTGACGATCGTTCTGGTTCACAATCTGCCAGCGACGTTTGTCGAACCCTTCCGGGCCGCCGTGCAGCTGGTTAACGCCCTGGCTTGGCGAAAGCGTCACGGTTTCACCGTCAAAGGTATAACGACTATTGGCGATGCGGTTGGCATAACGACCAATAGAGGCCCCCAGAAACGCAGCCTGATCCTGATAGCATTCCGGACTGGCACAGCCGAGCAGCGCCTCGCGGACGCTGCCATCGGAAAGCGGAATACGGGCGGAAAGTAAAGTCGCACCCCAGTCCATCAGCGTGACTACCATCCCTGCGTTGTTACGCAAAGTTAACAGTCGGTACGGCTGACCATCGGGTGCCAGTGCGGGAGTTTCGTTCAGCACTGTCCTGCTCCTTGTGATGGTTTACAAACGTAAAAAGTCTCTTTAATACCTGTTTTTGCTTCATATTGTTCAGCGACAGCTTGCTGTACGGCAGACACCAGCTCTTCCGGGATCAGCGCGACGATACAGCCGCCAAATCCGCCGCCGGTCATGCGTACGCCACCTTTGTCGCCAATCACAGCTTTGACGATTTCTACCAGAGTGTCAATTTGCGGCACGGTGATTTCGAAATCATCGCGCATAGAGGCATGAGACCCCGCCATCAACTCGCCCATACGTTTCAGGTCGCCTTGCTCCAGCGCGCTGGCAGCTTCAACGGTGCGGGCGTTTTCAGTCAGGATATGACGCACGCGTTTCGCCACGATTGGGTCCAGCTCATGTGCAACAGCGTTGAACTCTTCAATGGTGACATCGCGCAGAGCTGGCTGCTGGAAGAAACGCGCACCGGTTTCGCACTGTTCACGACGGGTGTTGTATTCGCTGCCAACCAGGGTACGTTTGAAGTTACTGTTGATGATGACGACAGCCACACCTTTCGGCATGGAAACTGCTTTAGTCCCCAGTGAGCGGCAGTCAATCAGCAAGGCATGATCTTTCTTGCCGAGTGCGGAAATTAGCTGATCCATGATCCCGCAGTTACAGCCAACAAACTGGTTTTCTGCTTCCTGACCGTTAAGCGCGATTTGTGCGCCGTCCAGCGGCAGATGATAAAGCTGCTGCAATACGGTTCCGACCGCGACTTCCAGTGAAGCGGAAGAACTTAACCCGGCACCCTGCGGCACATTGCCGCTGATCACCATGTCCACACCGCCGAAGCTGTTGTTACGCAGTTGCAGATGTTTCACCACGCCACGAACGTAGTTCGCCCATTGATAGTTTTCATGCGCGACAATGGGCGCATTGAGGGAAAACTCGTCGAGCTGATTTTCATAATCGGCTGCCATCACGCGAACTTTACGGTCATCGCGTGGTGCACAGCTGATCACGGTTTGATAATCAATCGCGCAGGGCAGAACGAAACCGTCGTTGTAGTCGGTGTGTTCACCAATCAAATTCACGCGGCCAGGCGCCTGAATGGTGTGAGTGGCAGGGTAGCCAAATGCGTTGGCAAACAGAGATTGTGTTTTTTCTTTCAGACTCATTTCTTACACTCCGGATTCGCGAAAATGGATATCGCTGACTGCGCGCAAACGCTCTGCTGCCTGTTCTGCGGTCAGGTCTCGCTGGGTCTCTGCCAGCATTTCATAACCAACCATAAATTTACGTACGGTGGCGGAGCGCAGCAGAGGCGGATAAAAGTGCGCGTGCAGCTGCCAGTGTTGATTCTCTTCGCCATTAAATGGTGCGCCGTGCCAGCCCATAGAGTAGGGGAAGGAGCACTGGAAGAGGTTGTCATAACGACTGGTCAGCTTTTTCAACGCCAGCGCCAAATCGCTGCGCTGGGCGTCGGTCAAATCGGTGATCCGCAAAACGTGGGCTTTGGGCAGCAGTAGCGTTTCGAACGGCCAGGCAGCCCAGTAAGGCACAACGGCTAACCAGTGTTCGGTTTCGACAACGGTACGGCTACCGTCTGCCAGCTCGCGCTGAACATAATCCACCAGCATTGGTGATTTCTGTTCGGCAAAATATTCTTTTTGCAGGCGGTCTTCGCGCTCAGCTTCGTTAGGCAGGAAGCTATTTGCCCAAATCTGTCCGTGCGGATGCGGGTTAGAGCAGCCCATCGCCGCACCTTTGTTTTCAAAGACCTGCACCCACGGGTACGTTTTTCCCAGCTCTGCGGTTTGCTCCTGCCAGGTTTTGACGATTTCCGTCAATGCCGCAACGCTCAGTTCTGGCAACGTTTTACTGTGATCCGGTGAAAAGCAGATCACCCGGCTGGTACCGCGCGCGCTCTGGCAACGCATCAAAGGATCGTTGCTTTCTGGCGTATCTGGCGTGTCAGACATCAAGGCCGCAAAGTCATTAGTGAAAACGTAAGTCCCGGTGTAATCGGGGTTTTTATCGCCTGTCACCCGCACATTACCTGTGCAGAGGAAGCAATCTGGATCGTGCGCAGGTAACACCTGTTTGGCTGGCGTTTCCTGCGCCCCCTGCCAGGGGCGCTTAGCGCGGTGCGGTGAAACCAGAATCCATTGCCCGGTGAGCGGGTTGTAGCGGCGATGTGGATGATCAACGGGATTAAATTGCGTCATGGTCGTTCCTTAATCGGGATATCCCTGTGGATGGCGTGACTGCCAGTGCCAGGTGTCCTGCGCCATTTCATCGAGTGTGCGCGTTACGCGCCAGTTCAGTTCACGGTCGGCTTTGCTGGCGTCCGCCCAGTAGGCCGGAAGGTCGCCTTCGCGACGCGGTGCAAAATGATAGTTAACCGGTTTGCCGCAGGCTTTGCTGAAGGCATTAACCACGTCCAGCACGCTGCTGCCTACGCCAGCACCGAGGTTGTAGATGTGTACGCCTGGCTTGTTCGCCAGTTTTTCCATCGCCACGACGTGACCGTACGCCAGATCCATTACGTGGATGTAATCGCGTACGCCAGTACCATCTTCGGTCGGATAATCGTTACCAAAAATCGCCAGCGAGTCGCGACGGCCTACAGCAACTTGGGCGATGTATGGCATCAGGTTATTCGGAATGCCTTGCGGATCTTCGCCCATATCGCCCGACGGATGCGCGCCAACCGGGTTGAAGTAGCGCAGCAGGGCAATGCTCCAGTCCGGCTGGGCTTTTTGCAGGTCGGTGAGGATCTGTTCCACCATCAATTTGCTTTTGCCATAAGGGCTTTGCGGTGTGCCGGTCGGGAAGCTTTCAACGTATGGAATTTGGGGCTGATCGCCATAAACGGTGGCGGAGGAGCTAAAAATAAAGTTTTTGACGTTAGCGGCGCGCATGGCGCTAATCAGGCGCAGAGTGCCGTTGACATTGTTGTCGTAATATTCCAGCGGTTTTTGTACCGATTCGGCGACGGCTTTCAGCCCGGCGAAGTGGATCACGGTGTCGATAGCGTGATCGTGCAGGATCTCGGTCATCAACGCTTCGTTACGAATATCGCCTTCAACAAACGTTGGATGTTTGCCGCCTAAACGCTCGATAACAGGCAGTACGCTGCGCTTACTGTTACAGAGGTTATCAAGAATGATGACATCATGACCGTTTTGCAGTAATTGCACGCAGGTATGACTTCCAATGTAACCGCTACCACCGGTAACCAGAACTCTCATAATTCGCTCCATTAGGCTTATGGTATGAAATAACCATAGCATAACAAAGATGCGAAAAGTGTGACATGGAATAAATTAGTGGAATCGTTTACACAAGAATTTAGCCGTTTTTTATGCGCGATTAAGTGATTATAAAACAGAGGGTTTATGAATGATTGCGCTTTTTATCTGAAAAAAGAAGCGGTTTCATGCCTGCATGCGTCGAACCGTTGGCCGGAGAGGGCGCTTAGGCCGCCTCCGGCAAGGTCAGCACTACCGACTCAATATATTTTTGTCAGCACATAGCGATAGAGTCCACCGTCCGGCACGAACTCAAGGCGATGGGTAATACAGGCAGGCGCATCTTCAGCGTGGTGCGAAACAAACAACAATTGCGTTTCACCTTCGCTAATCAGCACATCAACAAAACGGCGGATAAGTTGGCGATTGAGCGGATCAAGCCCCTGTAGTGGTTCATCGAGAATAAGCAACGTCGGATGTTTCACCAGTGCGCGGACGATCAGCGCCAGACGCTGCTGTCCCCAGGAAAGACTATGGAACGGAGCGTCAGCCGTGTGTTTATCAATGCCGAGAATATCCAGCCACTGCTGCACCAGTTTTTGCTGGCGATCCGAAACGGCCTGATAAATGCCAATCGAATCAAAATAGCCAGAAAGAATCACATTACGCACGGTAGTGCTGACCCGGTAATCCAGATGCAAACTACTGCTGACGTAACCGATATGCTTTTTGATGTCCCAGATGGTTTCGCTGCTGCCGCGACGTCGGCCGAAAAGCGTCAAATCGTTGCTGTAACCTTGCGGATGATCGCCAGTAATCAGGCTTAATAACGTCGATTTTCCCGCGCCATTTGGCCCGACAATTTGCCAGTGTTCGCCTGGATTCACCTGCCAGCTAAGGTTATTAAGAATGGGGCGATCATTATAAGAAACCACGCCATTGTTCAGCACAATGCGCGATTCGTTGGCGGGTAAGGCGTGACGTGCTGAAGGTTCATCCGGCTCCGGCAGTTGCACACCTTCAAGCTGTTCACTATGCGCAAGTTGCGCGACGAGTGCTTGCTGGAGCAGTTCCTCTTTAGCGCCAGTTTCCGCTAACGTACAATCCGCCAGCACGCCAGCAAACTGGACAAATTCCGGGATCTCATCGAAGCGATTGAGCACCAGTACCAAAGTAATACCGGACTGATGTAACGAGGCGAGTCGCTCAGCCAGCTGCTGACGTGAGGCAACATCCAGGCCATCGAACGGCTCATCAAGAATCAACAAGTCAGGCTCCGACATCAGCGCCTGACACAGCAGGGTTTTTCGCGTCTCGCCAGTGGAAAGGTATTTAAAGCGTCGGTCGAGGAGGGCGGTAATACCGAACTGCTGCGCCAGTTGCATGCAACGCGGTGCATCCTTTACTTCATCCTGAATAATCTCAGCCGTAGTGCGTCCGGTGTCATCTTCGCTAGGGCCGAGCATATCGGTGTTATTCCGTTGCCATTCGTCGCTGACGAGCTTTTGCAATTGCTCGAAGGAGAGACGAGTGATGTGGGAAAACTGGCTTTGCCGTTCACCTTTCAAAAGCGGAAGTTCCCCCGCCAGCGCGCGGGCCAGCGCCGACTTTCCACTTCCATTCGAACCGACAAACGCCCAACTATCACCCGCGTTTAACGTTAGCTGAGGCAATTGCAGCGTTTTTGTGTCGCTAAGACGAAACGTGCCTTGCAAAATTTGCAACGATGATATTTTATATCCCATTTTGTGCAGCGATTTCTGACAGGGATACGTGTTTCATAACAAATTGTCAACACGCTTAGCACAGCGTGGCGATAATCACGCTGTCGGCATTAAAGTAGGCCGTGACATTCTGCCCTTGCTGAAGAGAAGTCGCTTCATTTACCGGCACTGTGGCGCACAGTGTTTGCCCGTCGGGTAGCGCCATTAATACTTCGCACTGCTCTGCGCCGCGCTCAATATGACTAATAATACCCGGTAATTGGTTGTCGGCGTTTTGTGCGACCGCTTCGTCCTGAGTAATGCCTACCCACGGCGCTTTTAGCAATATCAACACTTCTTTGCCTTCATCCAGCCCCAGACGTGCGCCGCTTTGTGCGGTAATTGCGACTTTCAGGCGTGTTTTTCCGTCAGCCAGTAAGACATCAACATGCTGTTGAACGTCATCATGATCGCGGGCGGTGATGGTACCGAACCACTGGTTACGGGCGCTGGTTTGCAGTGAAAAACGTGAGATCGCGGCCAGCAGGCTGTTCAGCGGCAGGGCGTCATCGTCACTTAACACATCAAAGGCTTTTTGCTGGATTTGCGCCAGTAAGTCATAGAGCTGAATCAGTCGCTGACCATAGCGGGTCAGTACTGCGCCTCCGCCACCTTTACCGCCTGTTGCGCGCTCGACCAGAATATGCTCACTTAACTGATTCATCTCGTTAATGGCATCCCAGGCGCTTTTATAGCTGATACCGGCATCTTTCGCTCCCTGGCTAATGGAACCGGAAAGCGCAATGTGTTTTAGTAGCGAAATGCGGCGCGGGTCGGCGAATAATTTTTGTTGGAGCTTAAGGGTGAGAAGGATTTCGGCCTGCATAACAATGTCCTAGCAAAAGTCTTATTGTGACGGAAAACGAACGCCACGCAAAGCTGACCGCACAAAAGGGGAGTGCTTTTCTGTGCTTAGCGGTTAGAATAGTCTCATGACTATATCTGGAGTTGACCATGTTAGAGTTATTAAAAAGTCTGGTATTCGCCGTAATCATGGTACCTGTCGTGATGGCCATCATCCTGGGTCTGATTTACGGTCTTGGTGAAGTATTCAACATCTTTTCTGGTGTTGGTAAAAAAGACCAGCCCGGACAAAATCATTGATTCCCTGAATGCCCGCTTAGTCGGGCATTTTCTTTTTCTCAACTTCCTGCTTTTCCTGCCGATATTTTTTCTTATCTACCTCACAAAGGTTAGCAATAACTGCTGGGAAAATTCCGAGTTAGTCGTTATATTGTCGCCTACATAACGTTACATTAAGGGGTTACCAATGGCTCGTAAATGGTTGAACTTGTTTGCCGGGGCGGCACTCTCTTTCGCAGTTGCTGGCAATGCACTGGCAGATGAAGGGAAAATCACGGTGTTCGCCGCCGCATCACTGACTAACGCAATGCAGGACATTGCTACGCAGTATAAAAAAGAGAAAGGCGTGGATGTGGTTTCTTCTTTCGCTTCGTCATCTACTCTCGCCCGTCAGATTGAAGCGGGTGCCCCTGCGGATCTGTTTATTTCTGCCGATCAGAAATGGATGGATTATGCGGTTGATAAAAAAGCGATCGATACTGCTACGCGTCAGACACTGCTCGGCAATAGCCTGGTCGTTGTAGCACCGAAAGCCAGCGAGCAGAAAGATTTCACCATCGACAGCAAAACTAACTGGACTTCGCTGCTGAATGGCGGTCGCCTGGCGGTTGGCGATCCGGAACATGTTCCCGCTGGCATTTATGCAAAAGAAGCACTGCAAAAACTGGGCGCATGGGATACGCTCTCTCCGAAACTGGCCCCAGCGGAAGATGTTCGTGGGGCGCTGGCGCTGGTCGAACGTAACGAAGCGCCTCTGGGCATTGTCTACGGTTCTGACGCAGTTGCCAGCAAAGGGGTAAAAGTGGTTGCCACCTTCCCGGAAGATTCACATAAAAAAGTGGAATATCCGGTTGCTGTTGTGGAAGGGCATAACAATGCGACAGTGAAAGCATTTTATGATTATCTGAAGGGACCGCAGGCAGCGGAAATCTTTAAACGTTACGGATTTACAACCAAGTAATGATACTGACCGATCCAGAATGGCAGGCAGTTTTATTAAGCCTGAAAGTTTCTTCCCTGGCTGTGCTGTTTAGCCTGCCGTTTGGGATCTTTTTTGCCTGGTTACTGGTGCGTTGCACGTTTCCGGGCAAAGCTCTGCTCGACAGCGTACTGCATCTACCGCTGGTGTTACCGCCCGTGGTCGTCGGTTACTTATTATTAGTTTCGATGGGACGGCGCGGATTTATCGGTGAACGTCTGTATGACTGGTTTGGTATTACCTTCGCCTTTAGCTGGCGCGGCGCGGTTCTCGCTGCCGCCGTCATGTCGTTTCCGCTGATGGTGCGGGCAATTCGTCTGGCGCTGGAAGGGGTTGATGTCAAACTGGAACAGGCCGCAAGAACACTAGGTGCCGGGCGCTGGCGCGTTTTCTTTACTATCACGTTACCGCTGACCTTACCGGGAATTATTGTTGGTACGGTACTGGCTTTTGCTCGTTCTCTCGGTGAGTTTGGTGCAACCATCACCTTTGTGTCGAACATTCCTAGCGAAACGCGAACCATTCCTTCTGCCATGTATACCCTGATCCAGACCCCCGGCGGGGAAAGTGGCGCGGCGAGACTGTGCATTATTTCTATTGCGCTGGCGATGATCTCCCTGTTGATTTCAGAATGGCTGGCCAGAATCAGCCGTGAACGGGCGGGGCGCTAATCATGCTGGAGCTGAATTTTTCCCAGACGTTGGGCAACCATTGCCTGACCATTAATGAAACGCTGCCCGCCAATGGCATCACTGCTATCTTTGGCGTCTCCGGTGCCGGAAAAACTTCGCTGATTAACGCCATCAGTGGACTGACGCGCCCGCAAAAAGGGCGGATTGTCCTCAATGGGCGGGTACTAAATGATGCCGAAAAAGGTATCTGCCTGACGCCGGAAAAGCGTCGTGTTGGCTATGTTTTTCAGGATGCGCGGTTGTTCCCGCATTACAAAGTGCGTGGCAATCTGCGCTACGGCATGTCGAAAAGTATGGTCGTTCAGTTCGATAAGCTGGTGGCGCTTTTAGGCATTGAACCGTTGCTTGACCGTTTACCAGGCAGCCTGTCCGGAGGCGAAAAACAGCGCGTGGCGATTGGTCGGGCTTTGCTGACAGCACCGGAATTGCTGTTGCTGGATGAACCGCTGGCGTCACTGGATATTCCGCGTAAACGCGAACTGTTGCCTTATCTGCAACGGCTGACACGGGAAATCAACATTCCGATGTTGTATGTCAGCCATTCGCTGGATGAGATCCTCCATCTGGCAGACAGAGTGATGGTACTGGAAAACGGTCAGGTGAAAGCCTTTGGCGCGCTGGAGGAAGTGTGGGGCAGTAGCGTGATGAATCCGTGGCTGCCGAAAGAGCAACAAAGTAGCATTCTGAAAGTGACGGTGCTTGAGCATCATCCGCATTACGCGATGACCGCGCTGGCGCTGGGCGATCAGCATTTGTGGGTCAATAAGCTGGGCGAACCGCTGCAAGCTGCGCTACGTATCCGCATTCAGGCTTCCGATGTTTCTCTGGTTTTACAACCGCCGCAGCAAACCAGCATTCGTAACGTATTGCGGGCAAAAGTTGTTAATAGTTATGACGACAACGGCCAGGTGGAAGTGGAGCTGGAAGTCGGCGGTAAAACGCTGTGGGCGCGTATCAGCCCGTGGGCCAGGGATGAACTGGCGATCAAACCTGGCCTGTGGCTGTACGCGCAAATTAAAAGTGTGTCGATAACCGCCTGATTAAATCAGGTGGCTATAAATGAACTGGGCAATGCTGTCGGTGGTGTTATCACCAATCACAATGTTGGCGCGCGCTTTTACCGCGTCATCGGCGTTGCCCATCGCCACGCCTGTACCAGCGGCTTCCAGCATACTGATATCATTAAAGTTATCGCCGAATGCCACGACGTTTTCCATCGACCAACCTTGCGCCTCAACCCATTTCGTCAAACGTTTACCTTTGCTGTTGCCGCCGTGTGCAATATCAACCTGATCGTGCCAGGACCATTCACACTCCAGTCCCAGTTCATGTTCGACATGCTTACCAAAATGCTGCAATTGCGGCAGGTCATCGTGCGTCAGGGCGAACTTCCATACGGCGTTAACTTGTTGCGTCGTTTCAGCCAGAGAAGCGACTTGTGTGAAAGTCGGACGCTGTTCCGGCGGCAGGGTTTGCGCCCAGTTAGACGTGCGAATGACATGCCCGGTCGGGTGCTCATAGACCATTGCATCATCGACATACATCAGACCGTGAATGTGGTGTTCATTCAGCATCTCAATGAGTTGCAGGGCTTTATTAACGGGCATTGGGTCCGCTTCCAGCACGGTTTTTGCATGATAATCATACAAATAGGTGCCATTACAGCAAATAGCAGGTGTATCCAGCGCCAGCGCCTGATAAAAAGGATGAATAGCGACGTGATGGCGACCTGTGACGATGATTAATTGATAGCCTGCTTCGCGAGCGCGGGCCAGGGCTTCTATCGATGATGGAAGCAAGGTCTTTTTCGGGGTCAATAAGGTGCCGTCTAAGTCGAGAGCAATCACGCGTGTGGTCATGGCGTATTCCAGATTAAGGTTAAGAATTTTCGTCTGCGCGAATGGTACACCGATACCACTATCGGACAAAATTCTGCGTTTTAATTCAGCATTCACCGCCAAAAGCGACTAATTTTAGCTGTTACAGTCAGTTGCTAAATGCAAAGGAGCATTCATGAAGCAAATGCTCTTTAGGAATTAATCCTTTACAATCAATTAATTACAAGTGGTATTTCGAAATCATTCGAAATTAATTCTAAATGTCTTTCCATTCCCTCCCTCGTCCGTCACGGTATTTATCCGTCATGCTGGATGAACGATGTCCAAGGAGCGCCTGAGTGAAATCACTGCCTTTTTCTGCTGAGTGCAGGCGACCGGATAAACTTCGGATTTCATGAAATGGCGGTGGGTCACCTTCCCATTTCAATCCGGATGTGTCTCGGGCAATCCTGAACTGTGCTGCGATTGTCCTGGCTGTCTTCCCTCCGAGTAACTTTTCGTTTTTACCGTTTATTTTTTTCAAGTTATCCAGTACATCGGCAAGTGTTAAATTCAATCTGGAAATCGTGGTGGGGAGAGAAATGCGAATTTTTGCCCCTGTTTTTTGTTGTTCCACGTATAGCCTGCCATCTCTTATATCCTCCCATCTCATAGCCGCCAGATCTCCTTCGCGCTGTCCTGTTACCAGTGCAAGATCCATGCAAAGGCCGAACCATTCGTTCTGGACGTCTGCTATTTTCCTGATTAACAGATACTCGTCAATTAACAGTCGACTGCGCTTCACTTCAGTTCTGAATGGCCTGGTTGCAGAAGCTGGATCTTCTTCGGCAAGA
>NZ_JBQZXC010000018.1:0-44541 GCF_053555815.1 Shigella sp. SIG6
GATATCATCCACCGCTTTGACGTTCGCCAGCTGCGGTGTGTCGCCTGCAAAGGTCATTGTGGCGAAAGTCAGCTGCTTGCCGACTTTCAGGCCGCGCTTTTGCGCTTCCTCCAGCCACGCTTGCGGCACTTCGCGTGAACTGCGCAACGCCCGATCGCCCGCCATAAACTCACGGCTTTGCTGGCTTAAGCCCTTCTCCATGCGATCGCTGATATTGCCCAGCGCCAGCACGCAGGCCACCGCCAGGCTTAGCGCCAGCCAGACAATTAATAGCGACGGCGAACGCCATTCGCGCCAGAACCAACGTGCAATCATGCTTCCTCCTGCAACTGCCCGTTCACCAGCCGTAAGCAGCGGTCGCAGCGTGCCGCCAGTTGCAGGTCGTGGGTCACCATAATCAACGTGGTGCCATGTTCACGGTTGAGGGAAAACAGCAGGTCGGCAATTTTATCGCCCGTCTGGCGGTCAAGGTTGCCGGTGGGTTCGTCGGCAAACAGCACATCAGGTCGACCATTAAAGGCTCGTGCCAGCGCCACTCGTTGCTGTTCACCGCCGGAAAGCTGTGCCGGAAGATGATCCAGACGTTTACCCAGCCCTAACTGTTCGAGCAACGCTTTCGCCCCGTTACGACTTTCCGCGCTACTCTCACCGCGCAGCAGAGCCGGAAGCTCGACGTTTTCCAGCGCGTTAAGGGTAGGAATTAACATAAATGACTGAAAAACAAAGCCGACGTGCTTCGCGCGCAACTTTGCCCGCGCTTCTTCGTCCATATTATGTAGCGGTTGTCCCACCAGACTCACTTCGCCACTGCTGCCGTCATCAAGCCCGGCGAGGATCGCCAGCAAGGTTGACTTACCCGATCCCGACTCGCCCACCAGTGCGATGGTCTCGCCACGTTTGACAACCAGCTCAACTCCGGTGAGGATGGAGAGTTCATGCTCCCCCTGACCGACGGACTTCTTAAGATGATGAACTTCAACAATGTTTTCCGCTGGCATTTGCCCTTCCTGTTCCTGGTCCTGTTAACCTTCCGTGCCGCCGCAGCGGACACGTTATTGATTCTGGGTGATAGCCTGAGCGCCGGGTATCGAATGTCTGCCAGCGCGGCCTGGCCTGCCTTGTTGAATGATAAGTGGCAGAGTAAAACGTCGGTAGTTAATGCCAGCATCAGCGGCGACACCTCGCAACAAGGGCTGGCGCGCCTTCCGGCTCTGCTCAAACAGCATCAGCCGCGTTGGGTGCTGGTTGAACTGGGCGGCAATGATGGTTTGCGTGGTTTTCAGCCACAGCAAACCGAGCAAACGCTGCGCCAGATTTTGCAGGATGTCAAAGCCGCCAACGCTGAACCATTGTTAATGCAAATACGTCTGCCTGCAAACTATGGTCGCCGTTATAATGAAGCCTTTAGCGCCATTTACCCCAAATTCGCCAAAGAGTTTGATGTTCCGCTGCTGCCCTTTTTTATGGAAGAGGTCTACCTCAAGCCACAATGGATGCAGGATGACGGTATTCATCCCAACCGCGACGCCCAGCCGTTTATTGCCGACTGGATGGCGAAGCAGTTGCAGCCTTTAGTAAATCATGACTCATAAAGCAACGGAGATCCTGACAGGTAAAGTTATGCAAAAATCGGTCTTAATTACCGGATGTTCCAGTGGAATTGGCCTGGAAAGCGCGCTCGAATTAAAACGCCAGGGTTTTCATGTGCTGGCAGGTTGCCGAAAACCGAATGATGTTGAGCGTATGAACAACATGGGATTTACCGGCGTGTTGATCGATCTGGATTCACCAGAAAGTGTTAATCGCGCAGCAGACGAGGTGATCGCCCTGACCGATAATTGTCTGTATGGGATCTTTAACAATGCCGGATTCGGCATGTATGGCCCCCTTTCCACCATCAGCCGTGCGCAGATGGAACAGCAGTTTTCCGCCAACTTTTTCGGCGCACACCAGCTCACCATGCGCCTGTTACCCGCGATGTTACCGCACGGTGAAGGGCGTATTGTGATGACATCATCGGTGATGGGATTAATCTCCACGCCGGGTCGTGGCGCTTACGCGGCCAGTAAATATGCGCTGGAGGCGTGGTCAGACGCGCTGCGCATGGAGCTACGCCACAGCGGAATTAAAGTCAGCCTGATCGAACCCGGTCCCATTCGTACTCGCTTCACCGACAACGTCAACCAGACGCAAAGTGATAAACCAGTCGAAAATCCCGGCATCGCCGCCCGCTTTACGTTGGGACCGGAAGCGGTGGTCGACAAAGTGCGCCATGCTTTTATTAGCGAGAAGCCGAAGATGCGCTATCCGGTAACGCTGGTGACCTGGGCAGTAATGGTGCTCGAGCGCCTGCTGCCTGGGCGCGTGATGGACAAAATATTGCAGGGGTGAGTTGAAGCGCGCGCTTAAGCCCCCATGTCAAAGAAAATATCGACAACAGAGAGCGACTCCATGTCCGTAGAAAATATTGTCAACATTAACGAATCTAACCTGCAACAGGTTCTTGAACAGTCGATGACCACTCCGGTGCTGTTCTATTTTTGGTCTGAACGTAGCCAGCACTGTTTGCAGTTAACCCCGATCCTGGAAAGCCTCGCGGCGCAGTACAACGGGCAATTTATTCTGGCGAAGCTGGACTGCGACGCGGAGCAGATGATTGCCGCCCAGTTTGGTCTGCGCGCGATTCCGACCGTGTATCTGTTCCAGAACGGGCAACCGGTAGATGGCTTCCAGGGGCCGCAACCGGAAGAGGCGATCCGCGCCCTGCTGGATAAAGTGCTGCCGCGCGAAGAAGAGCTGAAAGCGCAGCAGGCGATGCAACTGATGCAGGAAGGCAATTACACCGATGCCCTGCCATTGCTGAAAGACGCCTGGCAGTTGTCGAATCAGAACGGGGAGATCGGCCTGCTGCTGGCAGAAACGCTGATTGCGCTGAACCGTTCTGAAGATGCGGAAGCGGTGCTGAAAACCATTCCGTTGCAGGATCAGGACACCCGCTACCAGGGGCTGGTAGCGCAAATCGAACTGCTGAAGCAGGCGGCTGATAAGCCGGAAATTCAACAGTTGCAACAGCAGGTGGCGGAGAATCCAGAAGATGCCGCACTGGCGACGCAACTGGCGCTGCAACTGCATCAGGTTGGGCGCAATGAAGAGGCGCTGGAGTTGCTGTTCGGGCATCTGCGTAAAGATCTCACCGCCGCAGACGGTCAGACGCGTAAAACGTTCCAGGAGATCCTCGCTGCGCTGGGTACGGGTGATGCACTGGCGTCGAAGTATCGCCGCCAGCTGTATGCATTGTTGTATTGATATTCCGTTGTTCGGCACATGAACCACAACGCCGGATGCGATGCTGCGCATCCGGCATCGCATCATTTCTTCTTCAATTGAGTCACCACCAACTGGTGGCGCGAATTATAAAACTTACGATAGGTTAAATAGCAGGCAATAATGGTCGACAAGCTGGCGGTTGAGAGCAGCATAAAGGTCACCATAATCTGATATTTAATCGCCTTCACCGGATCAATCCCGGCAAATATCAGCCCGGACATCATTCCTGGTAAACTCACTAAGCCAACCGTTTTTGCTGAATCGACCGTCGGAATTAAAGCCGCGCGAATACTGTCGCGAATCAATATCGCTGAAGCCTGCTTCGGCGTCGCGCCAAGACTCAGTTTCTCCTGAATCTGTTGCTGTTCGCTAATGACCCGTTGCCCTAAATTGTTGTAACACAACCCCACCGCTACCATGGCGTTACCGGCAATCATCCCGGCGACAGGGATCACCTGCATCGGGATAAATTCAATCGACCCTGAGAGAATCAGCACCGCCAGGGTAATTCCCGCCCCGACCGTAATGGCAATAAACGATGAGATAAAAGCTTTAGCAATATATTTACTGCGTTTTTGCGCGTTCCACGCCGCATTAAAGCAGATAAATAACACCATCAATAATGTCAGGCTGGCATCATCCACGCTGAAAATATACTTCAGCACATAGCCGACAATAATCAGCTGAATTATCGCTCGCCCGACGCTCCAGAGAATATCTTTCTCCAGCGCCAGTTTTTCTTTATGGCTAATTAAGATTGCCACCACCACCAGCATTAATGCCAGTGCTAATGATTCGTTAGTAATATTATGCGAGTTCATAGCGTGCTTCCTGCATTTCTCCGGCATGCGGT
The DNA here is from genome assembly GCF_053555815.1 of Shigella sp. SIG6. Taxonomy (NCBI): domain Bacteria; kingdom Pseudomonadati; phylum Pseudomonadota; class Gammaproteobacteria; order Enterobacterales; family Enterobacteriaceae; genus Shigella; species Shigella sp. SIG6. The sequence continues at coordinate 4,181 of NZ_JBQZXC010000018.1, forward strand.
TGCAGTGTAATCACTTTATCCGCATGATTAATTTCGTCTTTATCGTGTGTCACCCACAGCACGGCAATATTTTGCTCGCGCACATAACGATGGATCATCTCATTGACGTTATGTTTATTACTTTCATCCAGCGCACTGGTTATTTCATCCAGCAATAAAACCTTCGGCATAAATTGCAGGTTACGAATCAATGAGATGCGTTGTTTTTCACCACCAGATAGCTCGGCGATATTCTTCGTCAAAATGCTGTCCGGCAAAGCGAAGCGTTCGAGAAAATCGAGAAAAATGGCCGGGTCAGGCTGCTGGTTACGGATCTGCCAGGGAAAGATCAGATTATCGTATACCGTATCGCCAAACAGCGTCGGCGTCTGGGCGCAGTAAGAGACTTGCTGGCGGTAGATTTCTGGTTTTAGTGTGCTGACATCCTCACCTTCAAACAGTAACGTTCCGCTGGTTGGGCTGATCAATGAAGCAACTATTTTTAGCAGCGTACTTTTGCCACAACCAGAAGGACCGGTAATTAACTTAAATTCGCCAGCACGCAGCGAAAAATTGATGTTATTAAGAATCTTCGTATCACCCGCCAGATATCCTACGTTTTGTAGCTGAAGCAAAGGACTATTTTCCTGCATCGCTGTTCCCTTTTTCTGATTTTTACTAAAAACAGTTTATCCTTCGCAGGAATAAGGGGGAACTCTCTTTCAGTAATCAGGTATAATTTGTTTAATCAAGCAGCAATTTTGCTGATTATGGACGGTACAACAGGAGGTTTTTCCGATGCTTATCTTTATCCCGATTCTCATTTTTGTCGCGCTGGTCATTGTCGGCGCGGGCGTCAAAATCGTGCCGCAGGGCTATCAATGGACGGTAGAACGTTTTGGTCGCTATACCAAAACGTTACAGCCGGGGCTCAGTCTGGTGGTGCCGTTTATGGATCGCATTGGTCGCAAGATCAATATGATGGAGCAAGTGCTCGATATCCCTTCCCAGGAAGTTATCTCGAAAGATAACGCCAACGTTACCATCGACGCAGTCTGTTTTATTCAGGTGATTGACGCGCCACGCGCTGCCTATGAAGTCAGCAATCTGGAGCTGGCGATCATCAACCTGACCATGACTAACATCCGTACCGTGTTGGGTTCAATGGAACTTGACGAAATGCTCTCTCAGCGCGACAGCATCAACTCACGCCTGCTGCGTATTGTCGATGAAGCCACCAACCCGTGGGGGATTAAAGTCACCCGTATTGAAATTCGCGACGTGCGCCCACCGGCAGAGCTTATCTCTTCAATGAACGCGCAGATGAAAGCGGAACGTACCAAACGCGCTTACATTCTTGAAGCGGAAGGAATCCGTCAGGCGGAAATCCTCAAAGCCGAAGGTGAAAAACAGTCGCAAATCCTGAAAGCGGAAGGCGAACGTCAGTCGGCGTTTTTACAGGCTGAAGCGCGTGAACGTTCCGCCGAAGCAGAAGCCCGCGCCACCAAAATGGTGTCTGAAGCTATCGCCTCCGGTGATATTCAGGCGGTGAACTACTTCGTAGCGCAAAAATACACCGAAGCGTTACAGCAGATCGGTTCCTCCAGTAACAGCAAAGTAGTGATGATGCCATTAGAGGCCAGCAGCCTGATGGGGTCGATTGCCGGGATTGCCGAGCTGGTGAAAGACAGCGCCAACAAACGGACTCAGCCATGATGGAGTTAATGGTCGTTCATCCACATATTTTCTGGCTCAGTCTCGGCGGGTTGCTGCTGGCAGCCGAGATGCTGGGCGGAAATGGTTATTTGTTGTGGAGCGGCGTGGCAGCGGTGATTACCGGCCTGGTGGTCTGGCTGGTGCCGCTGGGTTGGGAGTGGCAAGGGGTAATGTTTGCCATCCTGACGCTGCTCGCCGCCTGGCTGTGGTGGAAATGGTTGTCGCGGCGGGTGCGCGAACAAAAGCACAGCGATAGTCATTTAAACCAGCGCGGGCAGCAGCTGATTGGCCGACGTTTTGTGCTGGAATCTCCGCTGGTCAACGGGCGCGGTCATATGCGCGTCGGTGACAGTTCATGGCCTGTCAGCGCCAGCGAGGATCTCGGTGCAGGTACGCATGTTGAAGTCATTGCGATAGAAGGGATAACCCTACATATCCGAGCCGTCTCGTCTTAATCACCCTGCCCGATGATGACAGCAGCCGGAGAGATTTTCGATAATCGGGCAGTCGGCACTGTCATCGCCAGGGCAGGCATTCGCCAGTGCCAGCAGCTGGTCGCGCATGGATTGCAGCTCCTCAATGTGTCGTTCGATCTCCGCCACCTTCTCCAGCGTGCGCCGTTTGACGTCGGCGCTGTGCCGCTGCGGGTCGTTAAACAGATTCACCAGCTCGCCGCTCTCTTCCAGGTTAAAGCCCACCTGCCGTGCCTGGCGCAGTAAGGTCAGTTCGTTGAGATGCTGCTGCGTGTAGGTGCGATAACCGTTTTCGCTGCGCATCGGCGGCGTCACCAGCCCCTTCTCTTCATAGAAGCGAATGGCTTTGCTGGTCAGGCCGGTAATTTTTGCTACATCGCTGATGTTCATCGTTCGCGCAACGCCTCCTGTGCTTTGTTAAAGGGTTTCAACAGATATTCAAGCACGTTTTTTTGCCAGTGCGAATATCGACCGCCACCACAATAATACAGGAAGTACTGCGCACAGAGAGGTGTTATACGGTTTTATTACGCTTCATGACCATTGCCACAATAAGGCTGAGTAAGATTGCACCAATAATCCATATCAACGCACGGCTGCCCTGGGACCACAGGCTGTAGATAAAGCCAACGATCACCAACAACATCACCAACGTACCAACGATAAGAATCGGCAACGAGGCGTGAATATCATGACGCAGGCGGATCGCCACCACAAACACCGCCAGATAGCAGATCAAAAAGGTGGCGCTGGCAACGCTGGCGAGTGAGTCTAAATTTAGCGCCGCCGTCATCAGCATTATCAACACCACGACGATGATGTTGCCCCAGGTACTCTGCCGCCACAGGGTTTTATTCATTAGCTTCGGCAGTTCGCGTTCGCTGCCCATGTTGTCCATGATGTTAAACACGGCGAACAGGTTCGCGTTAATGCCTGAAGCCGTCGCCAGTAAAGCGCCGATGACGACGATCACATAACCCACATACCCGAGCAGCGGAGAAGCAGCCTGCGCTACGGCGGTATCAGCATATTTTTCTAACTCTAATGCCGATACATCGCTAAGCAAAACCAGCGCCAGCGAGATATAAAGCAACGTGGTAACGCCAATCGCCACCAGAAACGCCCGTGGCATAATGACCTGCGGATCTTTCACTTTATCCGCCGCGTTCGCCATCATGCCAAAGCCCGCATAGGCAAGGAAGGTTATCCCAATACAGGAGAAGAACGCACCGGAGCTGGGGGGCGCAGAGAAGGAAATATGCGCCGGTTGCAGCGACCAGACACCGGCAATAATCAGCAATAACAGGATCATCATTTTAATGCCGACGAGGATCACTTCCAGCCGCCCTACCGCATGGTTGCTTAAGGAGTTGAAAAGCGTCATCACCGCAATGATCCCCAACGCGTAGAGCAAAATAAGGTGCTCCTCCTGGCTGCCTTCATGCAAAAACTGCACGGCATAAGCGCCAAAAGCACGGGCAACCATGGCGATGCTCACCGCCAGCGTCAACAGATATAGCAACGAGAGCGCTAGCGAAAAGACGCCGTTGCCTAATCCGCGACGAAAAAAGTCGATAATACCGCCATTGCTGGGATAGCTCGCCCCCAGACGCGCATAGGCATAACCGGAAAACATCGCCACAATACCGCCAAAAGCAAAGGCGCCCCAGGTCGAGGCTTCCATTAGCAACGCAGCCTGCCCCAGCAGCGCGAAGATCCCCGCCCCCACCATTGCCCCAATACCGATGGAAACGACGTTCCATAGACCGAGGGGTTTGTTACCGTTATTACCTTCCGTGTTCATCATGATCAGCCCTTAAACACGTTATAGCCGAGTTGCTTAGCGACCGATGCCACCATTTTTTGACCGCGAACACTATTGCCTTCTTCGTCCAGCGGTGGTGAGAACGCGGCAATTCCCATCACGCCAGGGACGACCGCCAGAATACCGCCACCTACACCGCTTTTGCCCGGTAAACCAACGCGATACGCCCAGTCACCGGAGCGACCATACAGCCCTTCCATCATCATTTCGGCCAGAATGTACGGCACGTTGTCGGCCTGAAGAACGCGTTTATGCGTCAACGGATTCACACCACCCGCCGCCAGCGTCGCGCCAAGCGTTGCCAGTTCAACAGTATTGATGAGCGTAGAGCACTGACGGGTGTACACGTCACAGGCTTCCATTGCATCACAATAGAGATATCCGGCGGAGTACAGCAGCCAGGCAATGGCCCGGTTATGGAAGTTGGTTGTTTGTTCCGACTGGTTGACTTCGTCAGAGAGCGCTACCTGCTCACCAGCCAGTTGCTGTTGGATATGTAAAATTCGCTGCCAGCGTTGTTCGGCGTTTTCAGCGTTAATCAGGCTGGTGGTGGCAATAGCGCCAGCATTTACCAGTGGCGAAAGCGGTTTGCCGCCATGCAACTCTAAGGCGATAACTGAGTTAAAGGGCAATCCGGTCGGGTCAGCGCCAATTTTGTCCTGTACCGCCTGCGGGCCGACATCTTCTAACGCAAGGGCTAACGTACAGACTTTAGAGATGGATTCCAGTGCAAAGCGGTAATCACTGTCACCCGCACTATAGACGTTGCCATCGCAGGTCACGATAGCCACTGCCGCCAGTTGACCTGGTACATTCGCCAGAAAGGGAATGTAATCGGCATTTTGTCCGCCGTTAAGTGAGTGAAATTGGGTGTAAGCCTGATCCACTGCCTGCTGTAATTTGTTTGCATCTAACATCTTTTGTTAACTCCTTTTTATAGATGCGGGAGGTAATTCCTCACCCCGGTGCCGATTTTCAGGCATCCTGATTTAACTTAGCACCCGCAACTTAACTACAGGAAAACAAAGAAATAAATGTCTAATCCTGATGCAAATCGAGCCGATTTTTTAATCTTTACGGACTTTTACCCGCCTGGTTTATTAATTTCTTGACCTTCCCCTTGCTGGAAGGTTTAACCTTTATCACAGCCAGTCAAAACTGTCTTAAAGGAGTGTTTTATGTCACAAACTATCGACCTGAACCTGGACGGCCTGTCCTGCGGTCACTGCGTTAAACGCGTGAAAGAAAGTCTTGAACAGCGCCCGGATGTGGAACAAGCGGATGTGTCTATCACTGAAGCGCACGTTACCGGGACTGCCAGTGCAGAACAGCTGATCGAAACCATCAAACAAGCGGGTTATGACGCATCTGTAAGCCACCCAAAGGCTAAACCGCTGGCGGAGTCATCAATCCCGTCGGAAGCACTGACAGCGGTTTCTGAGGCGCTTCCGGCAGCGACCGCCGATGACGATGACAGCCAGCAGTTGCTGCTGAGCGGCATGAGCTGCGCCAGCTGTGTCACCCGCGTACAAAATGCGCTGCAAAGCGTACCGGGCGTTACTCAGGCACGGGTAAACCTGGCGGAGCGTACTGCGCTGGTGATGGGCAGTGCCTCCCCACAAGATTTAGTGCAGGCGGTGGAAAAAGCGGGCTACGGCGCGGAAGCGATTGAAGATGACGCGAAACGCCGCGAACGCCAGCAAGAAACCGCCGTCGCTACGATGAAGCGCTTCCGCTGGCAGGCAATTGTCGCACTGGCGGTGGGTATCCCGGTGATGGTCTGGGGGATGATCGGCGATAACATGATGGTCACCGCCGACAACCGCAGCCTGTGGTTGGTTATCGGCCTGATAACCCTGGCGGTGATGGTTTTCGCCGGCGGCCATTTTTACCGCAGTGCATGGAAAAGCCTGCTGAACGGTGCAGCGACGATGGATACGCTGGTGGCGCTGGGAACGGGCGTGGCGTGGCTCTATTCGATGAGCGTCAACCTGTGGCCGCAGTGGTTCCCGATGGAAGCGCGACATCTTTACTATGAAGCCAGTGCGATGATTATCGGTCTGATCAATCTCGGCCATATGCTGGAAGCACGCGCACGTCAGCGTTCTTCTAAGGCACTGGAGAAATTACTCGATTTAACCCCACTGACGGCGCGCCTGGTTACTGACGAAGGTGAAAAAAGCGTGCCTCTGGCAGAAGTGCAGCCAGGTATGTTGCTGCGCCTGACGACCGGCGATCGCGTGCCGGTAGATGGCGAGATTACCCAGGGCGAAGCATGGCTGGATGAAGCGATGCTGACGGGCGAACCAATCCCGCAGCAAAAAGGCGAAGGCGATAGCGTCCATGCCGGGACAGTGGTACAGGACGGCAGTGTGCTGTTTCGTGCCAGTGCGGTTGGCAGCCATACCACGCTATCAAGGATCATTCGCATGGTGCGCCAGGCCCAGAGCAGCAAGCCAGAAATCGGTCAGCTGGCGGATAAAATCTCAGCCGTATTTGTGCCGGTAGTAGTGGTTATTGCGCTTGTCAGTGCGGCAATCTGGTATTTCTTTGGTCCGGCACCACAGATTGTCTATACCCTGGTGATTGCCACTACGGTGCTGATTATCGCCTGCCCGTGTGCGCTGGGACTGGCGACGCCGATGTCGATTATTTCCGGCGTCGGGCGGGCGGCTGAGTTTGGCGTGCTGGTGCGGGACGCCGACGCGCTGCAACGCGCCAGTACACTCGATACCGTCGTGTTCGATAAAACCGGGACGCTGACCGAAGGGAAGCCGCAGGTTGTCGCAGTGAAAACATTTGCTGATGTTGACGAAGCGCAGGCGCTGCGTCTGGCGGCGGCGCTGGAGCAAGGTTCCAGCCATCCATTGGCACGAGCGATCCTTGATAAAGCAGGCGATATGCAGCTACCGCAGGTCAACGGTTTCCGCACATTGCGCGGGCTGGGCGTGAGCGGTGAAGCAGAAGGTCATGCGTTATTGCTGGGTAATCAGGCGTTGTTAAATGATCAGCAAGTCGATACTAAAGCGATTGAAGCCGATATTTCAGCTCAGGCATCGCAAGGAGCAACGCCTGTGCTGCTGGCGATTGACGGGAAAGCAGTAGCCCTGCTGGCTGTACGCGATCCGTTGCGTAGTGATAGCGTGGCGGCGCTGCAACGCCTGCATAAAGCGGGATATCGTCTGGTGATGTTGACCGGGGATAACCCAACCACCGCCAATGCGATCGCCAAAGAAGCTGGAATTGATGAAGTGATTGCCGGAGTGCTGCCGGACGGTAAAGCCGAAGCGATCAAACGTCTGCAAAGTGAAGGACGTCAGGTGGCAATGGTGGGCGACGGCATTAACGACGCGCCAGCGCTGGCCCAGGCGGATGTCGGCATTGCGATGGGTGGCGGCAGTGATGTTGCCATTGAAACCGCGGCGATTACCCTGATGCGCCATAGCCTGATGGGCGTTGCGGATGCGCTCGCGATTTCCCGCGCAACGCTGCGCAACATGAAGCAGAACCTGCTCGGTGCCTTTATCTACAACAGCATCGGTATTCCGGTCGCCGCCGGTATTTTGTGGCCGTTTACTGGAACACTGCTTAACCCGGTAGTTGCCGGAGCGGCAATGGCGCTCTCGTCGATTACCGTAGTGAGTAACGCCAACCGGTTGCTGCGGTTTAAACCGAAGGAATAAGTACGTCATTGCGGATGCGCTGCTTTAGGGCGGCGCATTTGGCATCGACGCATGACTGCCGGATGCGGCGTAAACGCCTTATCCGGCCTACAGTTCAGGCACAGGTTTGTAGGCCTGATAAGACGCGTAAGCGTCGCATCAGGCAATGGTGCTCGGATGCCGGATGCGGCGTGAACGCCTTATCCGGCCTACGAGATGAAGCGATGTTTTGGCCTTACGCGACCTTTTTTGCACGCTCTTCACGGCGTGCCAAATATTCAGCCACTGTTTCAATCCGTCCCAATTCTTCCTGGGTGCGCATGTTGTTTTCAACTTCCCAAAGATCAACTGCCGCCTGGAGGTTTAGCCTAAAATCGACTGTGGTATCAAAAACTTTCGCCAGACGGAATGCCATCTCAGTGGTGAGTTTACGATTGTTATTGATCAGTGCACTGACGCGATTACGATGAACATGCAGCAACTCTGCTAACTCATTGATTTTCAAATCGAGCGGTTCCAGATATTCATAGAGAAGAATATCTCCGGGTGTCGTCGGTTTTCTTGTTGCCTGTTTCATGGTTTTTAACTGTTGCTTCCCTGTGAATAGCGATGCAAGAACATACTGAATCATACAAACACATTAAACAAGTCCCCAACTCCATTTGCGCCATCCCTCACCGCGCGCTAGCATGATATTTCACAAAGGGAGGTCGTATGGATCTGTTGTACCGGGTAAAAACGCTTTGGGCCGCGCTGCGCGGTAATCATTACACCTGGCCTGCCATCGATATCACCCTCCCCGGCAATCGCCATTTTCATCTGATTGGCAGTATTCATATGGGTAGCCACGATATGGCTCCCCTGCCCACCCGTTTGCTCAAAAAGCTCAAAAACGCCGATGCGCTGATCGTCGAGGCGGATGTTTCCACCAGCGATACGCCTTTTGCTAATTTGCCTGCCTGCGAGGCGCTGGAAGAGCGCATTAGCGAGGAGCAACTCCAAAACCTGCAGCACATTAGCCAGGAGATGGACATTTCTCCCTCACTCTTTTCTACCCAACCGCTGTGGCAAATCGCGATGGTTCTTCAGGCGACGCAGGCACAAAAACTGGGGCTGCGGGCAGAATACGGTATCGATTACCAGCTATTGCAGGCGGCGAAGCAACAACATAAACCCGTGATTGAACTGGAAGGGGCTGAAAACCAGATTGCCATGTTGCTCCAGCTCCCTGACAAAGGACTGGCGCTGCTGGACGATACGCTGACCCACTGGCATACCAACGCACGGTTGCTGCAACAAATGATGAGCTGGTGGCTGAATGCACCGCCGCAAAATAATGATATAACGCTGCCCAATACGTTCAGTCAGTCGCTGTACGATGTGCTGATGCATCAGCGAAATCTCGCCTGGCGGGATAAATTACGCGCCATGCCGCCGGGGCGATATGTGGTCGCGGTCGGTGCACTACACCTGTATGGAGAAGGGAATTTGCCGCAAATGTTGCGCTAAAAAAATGGCCAATATCGCTATTGGCCTGTCAAAGAGGAATTTCATTTTTTTATTATTATGCCGTCACTTTAAGCGACGGTGTAACTCGATTGTCGCTCAATCTCACCATCCTGCCAATACTCTTAGGCAAGATGACTCTTTTTTTTGGACCGCCATCAGGCGTATGCTTGCTTCGTTTTTTTGTTTAAGGCAGGAAAATTACCATGACACCCGCAGTTAAATTACTCGAAAAAAACAAGATTTCGTTTCAAATCCATACCTACGAGCACGATCCGGCTGAAACCAATTTTGGCGATGAAGTCGTCAAAAAATTAGGTTTGAATCCGGATCAGGTCTACAAAACGCTGCTGGTGGCAGTGAACGGTGATATGAAACACCTTGCCGTGGCCGTTACGCCGGTCGCAGGTCAACTGGATCTTAAAAAAGTAGCAAAAGCGCTGGGTGCCAAGAAAGTTGAGATGGCCGATCCGATGGTCGCGCAGCGTTCGACGGGATACCTGGTTGGGGGGATTAGCCCACTGGGGCAGAAAAAACGTCTGCCAACGATTATCGACGCCCCTGCACAAGAATTTGCCACTATTTATGTTTCCGGCGGCAAGCGCGGACTGGATATCGAACTGGCGGCAGGCGATCTGGCAAAGATCCTCGATGCCAAATTTGCTGATATCGCCCGCCGCGATTAAGCATTGTGCCGGATGCAAACATCCGGCACTTTCGGATTACTGCCAGCTCACCTCACCTTTCGGTTCATAAACACTCACATCCAGCGGCGAGCTTTTCTGGATATACGCTTTCAGCACTTCGGCATCAATAAAGCCGGTATTCACATAGCCCGGTTTGTTATCAAGGCGCGGATATCCATCACCGCCGGTGGCATTGAAGTTTAATGTCGCCATACGGTAAGTTTTCGCCGGATCGACCGGTTCGCCTTTGATTTTAAGGTCGTTCAGTTTGCCGTCTTTCGCCACAAAGCTAACGTTGGCAAATTGCGGGTAGGCACCTGAATCTGGCTTCATCTGCGCGACGGCGGTCAGGTAATCAATCACCTCTTTACCGGTCATGTCGGCATACACCACCACATTGCCGAATGGCTGCACTTTCAGCACGTTTTTATAGCTGATATCGCCTGCTTCGATAGAATCACGAATTCCGCCTCCGCTCATCACCGCAAAGTCGGCACCAGTGCGATCCATTTGGGCTGCCAGAATCCACCGCCCCATATTGGTCTGTACAAAACGCACTTTGTCACGATCGCCTTCCAGACGACCATTGGTTTCGCCTATTTTCACTTCCAGCTTCGCTTTGCCTTTGTTCTGGAACGGTGATAACAGCGAGATCATTTGCTGGTTTTCAGCGATTTCAGGAGTGTAAAGCACGCGCTCGCTTTTCCCGTCTTCCCAGGTCACTTTCTTCTTCAGGTTCACCGGAATCAGCTGGTAGTTAACCATTTTCATTTCGCCATTACGAAACTCAAAATCAGCCCGTCCCACGTATTTGCCCCACTCATGCGCCTGCACAATCCAGATGCCGTTTTGTTGATCTGGTTTGCATGGCGTACCCGGCACGTAATCGACCTGTTTTTTGTTTTCTGCCGCCATGCAGACCGGATCTTGCGAGTGACCACCGACGATCATCGCCAGCGATCCGGCAGGCAGCGCGCGTGCCATCTCCACATCGCCCGGTGCGTTAGAGCCGTGCTCACCATTATCGTAATGCCCCATATGGGTCGCCGCGATAATAATGTCTGGCTTTTCTGTCTGTTGCAGCTCCTGAATCACCAGCTTCGCTTCATCGGCGGGCTTACGAAATTCGATATCAGTGAAGTATTCCGGGTTACCAATTTTTGCTGTGTCATCGGTTGTCAGCCCAATAACGGCAATTTTCAGATCCTGACGCTTAAACAGCGCCCACGGTTTAAACAGGCGCTCGCCAGTACTTTTCTGGTAGATATTCGCGGAAAGCAACGGGAACTTGGCCCACTTTTCCTGCTGGCGTAATACGGTGAGCGGATTATCAAATTCATGATTACCGATCGCCATCGCGTCATAGCCCACCAGATTCATACCGCGAAAATCAGGTTCGGCATCCTGTAAGTCAGACTCGGGCACGCCAGTGTTAATGTCGCCACCGGAAAGTAGCAGCACGCTACCGCCTTCAGCCGCAACCTCTTTGCGGATACCATCCACCAGCGTTTTTTGCGCCGCCAGACCATATTCGCCATATTCATTGCGCCAAAAATGCCCATGATGATCATTGGTATGCAGAACTGTAATTTTGTAGGTTTTATCCTGCTCATACGCCAGAGCAGTTTCACTCGCCAGTGTAAATGTGGTTAACAGCGCTAACGCCACGCCCCGCTGCAATAATTTCATACTTCTCTCCCTGATCTGATTTCAACGTGTTGAAAAATAGTATGACGCGACATCATAGACAAGTCTGCGTCCGGTGAAGATAAATCTGCATCCAGATTAGAAATTCTGTATTCGGCGTTGAGACTTCCTTCAGACGACGCATACAGGTATGTTAGTCGGGTAATAATCACAAATAAGATCATTCTTTACATCGCAACCCTGAAAAAGTGACTTTCCTATGGCAATGAGTGAACAAACCCAGCCTGTGGCGGGCGCGGCTGCGTCAACGACCAAGGCCCGAACATCGTTTGGTATTTTAGGTGCTATCAGCCTCTCACATCTGCTGAACGACATGATCCAATCGCTGATTCTGGCGATTTATCCGCTGCTTCAGTCAGAATTTTCTCTGACATTTATGCAGATTGGCATGATAACCCTCACCTTCCAGCTCGCCTCTTCGCTACTGCAACCAGTGGTCGGCTACTGGACCGATAAATATCCGATGCCGTGGTCGTTGCCAATTGGCATGTGCTTTACCTTAAGTGGTCTGGTGCTGCTTGCGCTGGCGGGCAGTTTTGGCGCAGTTCTGCTGGCGGCGGCGCTGGTCGGTACCGGTTCATCGGTCTTTCATCCGGAATCTTCTCGCGTAGCCCGTATGGCTTCCGGCGGGCGGCATGGCCTGGCGCAATCTATCTTTCAGGTCGGCGGCAACTTTGGCAGTTCCCTGGGACCCTTGCTGGCGGCGGTGATTATCGCGCCTTATGGCAAAGGCAACGTTGCCTGGTTTGTGCTTGCGGCACTGCTGGCGATCGTGGTGTTGGCGCAAATTAGCCGTTGGTACTCGGCACAGCACCGAATGAATAAAGGAAAACCCAAAGCGACGATAATCAATCCACTGCCGCGCAACAAAGTGGTACTGGCAGTCAGCATTCTGTTAATCCTCATTTTCTCGAAATATTTCTATATGGCGAGCATCAGCAGCTATTACACCTTTTATCTGATGCAAAAATTCGGATTATCTATCCAGAATGCCCAGCTTCATCTGTTTGCCTTCCTGTTTGCCGTTGCGGCAGGTACGGTGATCGGCGGGCCTGTAGGGGATAAAATTGGACGGAAATATGTGATTTGGGGCTCTATCCTCGGCGTTGCGCCGTTTACGCTGATTTTACCCTACGCCCGCCTGCACTGGACGGGGGTTTTAACGGTGATTATTGGATTTATCCTCGCTTCGGCATTCTCTGCCATTCTGGTCTACGCTCAGGAGCTACTTCCGGGACGTATCGGTATGGTTTCTGGACTCTTTTTCGGTTTTGCTTTCGGCATGGGAGGTCTGGGAGCGGCAGTTCTGGGGCTTATCGCCGATCACACCAGCATCGAGTTAGTCTATAAAATCTGTGCTTTCCTGCCACTATTGGGGATGTTGACCATATTCCTGCCTGATAACCGGCATAAAGACTGATTTCATTGCAGCCAAAGGCAAACTTTGGCTGCATCGTTTTACAGTCGCCATAAGCCTTTCCTCTGTTAAACCGCCTTCTGTTTTCCGATCCGTGCTTTTTTTGCAGCTAATTCCATTTTTCTGCAAAATTCAACAATTATTCATAAACATCATCAATGAAATTGTCATAAACTATTACCTGTAATTTTGGTTTTCCCGGCCAAAAATGGACAATAACCACCAGGAAAAGGAGACGGAATGCATCACGCCACCCCGCTTATCACCACCATTGTTGGCGGCCTTGTGCTCGCCTTTATCCTCGGCATGCTGGCCAATAAACTACGTATTTCTCCTCTGGTGGGATATCTGTTAGCGGGTGTGCTGGCAGGACCATTCACTCCGGGCTTTGTTGCCGATACCAAGCTTGCGCCGGAACTGGCTGAACTGGGCGTTATTTTGCTGATGTTCGGCGTCGGTTTGCATTTTTCGCTCAAGGATTTGATGGCGGTAAAGTCCATCGCCATTCCCGGCGCGATCGCCCAGATAGCCGTGGCGACGCTGCTGGGTATGGCGCTCTCCGCCGTGCTGGGCTGGTCGTTAATGACCGGTATCGTGTTCGGCTTATGTCTTTCCACCGCCAGTACCGTGGTGTTACTGCGCGCACTTGAAGAACGGCAATTAATAGACAGTCAGCGTGGGCAAATCGCCATCGGTTGGTTGATTGTGGAAGACCTGGTGATGGTTCTGACGCTGGTGTTGCTGCCCGCAGTGGCAGGAATGATGGAACAGGGCGATGTGGGCTTTGCCACTCTTGCAGTCGATATGGGGATCACCATCGGCAAGGTGATCGCATTTATCGCCATTATGATGCTGGTAGGTCGCCGTCTGGTGCCGTGGATTATGGCACGCAGCGCGGCAACCGGTTCTCGCGAGCTGTTTACCCTGTCAGTGCTGGCGCTGGCGTTAGGGATTGCCTTTGGTGCGGTAGAGCTGTTTGATGTCTCCTTTGCACTCGGTGCGTTCTTTGCCGGGATGGTACTGAACGAGTCTGAATTGAGTCACCGTGCCGCCCACGATACGTTGCCATTGCGCGACGCGTTTGCGGTGCTGTTTTTTGTCTCAGTCGGGATGTTGTTTGATCCGTTAATTCTGATTCAGCAACCGCTGGCAGTGCTGGCGACGCTGGCAATTATTCTGTTTGGTAAATCGGTCGCGGCCCTGTTCCTTGTCCGTCTGTTTGGTCACTCCCAACGTACGGCATTAACCATCGCCGCCAGCCTGGCGCAGATTGGTGAGTTCGCGTTTATCCTGGCGGGACTGGGAATGGCATTGAATTTACTGCCGCAGGCCGGACAAAACCTGGTACTGGCAGGGGCGATCCTGTCGATTATGCTCAACCCGGTACTGTTCGCACTACTGGAGAAATATCTGGCGAAGACCGAAACGCTGGAAGAGCAGACGCTGGAAGAGGCAATCGAAGAAGAGAAACAGATCCCAGTGGATATTTGCAACCATGCGCTATTGGTGGGTTACGGTCGTGTAGGCAGCCTGCTGGGGGAGAAATTGCTCGCCTCTGATATTCCGCTGGTGGTGATTGAGACGTCACGAACCCGTGTTGATGAGCTGCGAGAGCGTGGGGTCCGCGCTGTATTGGGCAATGCAGCGAACGAAGAAATTATGCAACTGGCACATCTGGAATGTGCAAAATGGCTGATCCTGACGATCCCCAACGGTTATGAAGCGGGTGAGATTGTGGCGTCTGCCCGCGCGAAAAACCCGGATATTGAGATTATCGCCCGCGCCCATTATGACGATGAAGTGACGTATATCACCGAACGTGGCGCGAATCAGGTAGTGATGGGTGAACGTGAAATTGCCCGTACTATGCTGGAACTGCTGGAAACGCCACCGGCGGGTGAAGTGGTGACGGGGTAAACGGTGGTTGCCGGATGTAAAATATGAAAAATATGTAGGCATGATAAGACGCGCCAGCGTCGCATCAGGCATCGAGAGCCAAATGCCAGATGCGGCGTGAACGCCTTATCTGGCCTACGAACCGACGATAACTTAACGATCCCAGTAAGACTCTTCCAGGCTGTCTTCACGCTCCGGCAAGCCGCGCGTTAAACGAGGTGAATGCTGGTTCAGTACCTGATAGCTCACACGGTTAGCATATTTACACACCTGCGCTAACGATGAATAAGTTAACCAGGTGAATTTATGTTTGCTGGAGTTTGGTACGTTGCTACGATGGTAGCTGTTGGCGGTAATGTCATGCAGCAACGCTGCCAATGCGCCATCCCCCGCTCCATTAGTGTTCATGATTTTTTCCGGCCCGCCCATGTACGGCGCAATGTGCGAATAGACACGCAGCGGATTCTGGCAATCCTTGTGGCGCATGGCGCGGCTAAACTCATACTGGTTGAATTCCGCTATAGCGCCCGGCAGCAGCGGATGCTGGGTTTTACGTTTCGCTTCGTCTTCGGTAAAGCCCGCCATATACAAGCCGATTGGCCCGGCGGTGCACAGCACCAGATCTACCCAGTCCAGCGCCTTGTCAGATGCCAACAACGGATCGCTTTCTCCGGTCAACGCTTCGGCTTCATCTTCGTTCATCGCAAGGATAGAAACGTGGTCTTTGAGGAATTGCTGCCACCACTGCGGATTCTCGGCAATGACAAACTTGGTGCCCAGCGTCAGCACCACCGGTACGTTATATTTCTTCGCGTACTCAATGGCTTTCATGGTTGCTTCCGGCATGGGTTCACCCGGCTTGCAACGCACCAGATATGAGGTGAGAACCAGTGCCGAGGCTCCGGCAATCACATCTTCCGGAATGCTTTCAGCCCGCAGCTGGTTCATGTGGCCTGGACTGATAGCAAAGGTACGTTCCCCGGACTCGCCAATCAGCGTAAAGCAACGACCAATCGGACCATCCACGCCTTGTAGATAGTTAAGATCGGTACGGCTGGAAGTGTTACACAGGTAACGATAGGCATAACTGCCAATTTCAATATTGCTGCACATGACGCCCAGCAGCACCGAACGGTCGTCCGCGAGCACCGAGTAGTTGTGCATGGTGTTACCAATGGTGCCACCCGCAAACTGATGGGTAATCAGGTTTTTCTGTTTTAGCTCCTGATAAAGCGCTTCGGCTACGTCATCCTCAATCACCAGTGAATGCCCGGCGCTTAATCCATAACGCTCAATGAATTCATCATCCACTTTCGCTTCAATATCGACCAGCGTCTGGTCAATACCTACGACCCAGGCGGCGCTGGTTTCGTTTTCTGGCTGGAATTGCTGAAGCAGCGGATCGCGTGCATTTACAGGGAAGTAATGTTTGGATTTACGTTTACCGGGAAATTTCATGGTTGTTTTTACGGGTGGTTAACTGAGCGGCGAATGTTAACACAATCTGACGGGAGCGCGCGAGACGCAGCCAGTTTCAATATCAGCAGGCGGGATCGCATTTTCATGGCAGTGGTTCCTTACAATGACGTAATTTGAAAGGAGTTTTTGTATGAAGCCGGAAAACAAACTACCTGTTCTGGACCTTATTTCTGCTGAAATGAAGACCGTTGTGAATACTCTTCAGCCGGATTTACCGTCCTGGCCCGCAACGGGAACGATTGCTGAGCAACGACAGTATTACACGCTTGAGCGCCGATTCTGGAATGCGGGCGCTCCAGAAATGGCAACCAGAGCTTACATGGTTCCAACAAAATATGGGCAGGTGGAAACACGTCTCTTTTGTCCGCAGCCAGATAGCCCGGCGACGCTATTTTATTTGCATGGAGGCGGTTTTATTCTCGGCAATCTCGATACCCACGATCGCATCATGCGCCTGCTGGCAAGCTACAGCCAATGTACGGTGATTGGTATTGATTACACCCTTTCACCTGAAGCGCGTTTTCCACAAGCGATAGAGGAAATTGTGGCTGCTTGTTGTTATTTCCACCAGCAGGCGGAGGATTATCAAATCAATATGTCCCGCATTGGCTTTGCCGGTGATTCCGCAGGTGCCATGCTGGCGCTCGCCAGTGCGTTGTGGTTGCGTGATAAACAGATCGATTGCGGTAAAATTGCGGGTGTTTTGCTGTGGTATGGGCTTTACGGATTACGGGATTCCGTGACTCGTCGTCTGTTGGGCGGTGTCTGGGATGGCTTAACGCAACAGGATTTGCAGATGTATGAAGAGGCGTATTTAAGCAACGACGCGGACCGCGAGTCACCGTATTACTGTCTGTTTAATAATGATCTCACTCGCGAAGTTCCGCCCTGTTTTATTGCCGGGGCGGAGTTCGATCCGCTGCTGGATGACAGCCGTCTGCTTTACCAGACGTTAGCGGCGCATCAGCAGCCCTGTGAGTTCAAACTCTACCCAGGTACGCTGCATGCCTTTTTGCATTATTCACGGATGATGAAAACCGCCGACGAGGCTCTTCGCGACGGCGCTCAGTTCTTTACCGCTCAGCTTTAGCGATACGCGGCAACAAGATTAGCCATCATTTCGATATGTTCCGGCGTGGCATTAAGCGCTGGAATATATTCATATTTTTTCCCGCCCGCACCGAGGAAGACCTCACGGTTTTGCTCGGCAATCTCTTCCAGCGTCTCCAGACAATCCGCAGCAAAGCCCGGGCACATCACCTGTATATGACCTACGCCTTTTTCTCCGAGCATTTTCAGCGTTTCGTCGGTATAAGGCATCAGCCAGGGTTCCCGGCCAAAGCGCGACTGAAAGGTCATCATCACTTTTTCCGGTGCCATCCCCAGTGCGGAAGCCAGTTCGCGAGTCGTTGTGCGGCAACGTTGCGGGTAATCATCGCCTTCATCTGCATAACGCTGGGGAATGCCATGATAAGAGAGCAGCAGCAGATCCGGTTCGCCATGTTTGGCAAAAGAAGCGCGTACGCTGTTCGCCAGTGCATTAATGTAATCGTGGTTATCGGCGTAATCACGAATAAACGATATCCCCGGAATGCTACGTTTGCGCGCCAGAATGCGTGCCAGTTCATCCCATACCGCACCGACCGTAGAACAGGAGAATTGCGGATAAAGCGGCAGCACCACAATATGATCTACATGCTCTGCCAGGAGTTCATCGACGGCGCTTTCCAGTGATGGCGAGCCGTAGCTCATGCCCAGCGCCACTGGCGTATCCGGTAAACGTTGTGCCAACGCCTGCTGTTGCTGGCGGCTGTAAACCATCAGCGGCGAGCCGTCTTCCATCCAGACAGAGGCGTACAGCTTCGCCACACGCGGCGAGCGCAGCGGCAAAATCACGCCGCGCAGCAACGGCCACCATAACAACCGTGAGGTATCAACCACGCGTCTGTCGCTTAAAAATTGTTTCAGATAGCGTTTTACCGCTTCAGGTGTGGGGGCATCGGGCGTACCCAGGTTTGCCAGCAGGATACCGGTTTTAGTCTGACGCATTACCGCCTCTTATCGATTCAACTTGTTGATAATTGTAGCGGAAAAGTGAGGAAGAAGAACTAATTGCTGTGAGAGGTATTGCCTGAGGTGGATGAGCAGACCTGCCCGAAAGCAGATCTGCTGCGGCTTGATTAGCCGAGGATTTTTTCCAGATCAGCGCGAACTTCAGCAACCGGCTTGGTACCGTCAACTTTCGCGTATTTGGTGTTACCCGCTTCCGCTTCTTTGGAGTAGTAGCCGATCAGCGGTGCAGTCATCTGATGGTATTCAACCAGACGTTTACGCACGGTTTCTTCCTGATCGTCTTTACGGGTAGTCAGTTCTTCACCGGTAACGTCGTCTTTGCCTTCTACTTTCGGCGGATTGAATTTAACGTGATAAACACGACCAGACGGCGCATGAACGCGGCGGCCTACGATACGATCAACAATCAGTTCGTCCGGTACGTCGAATTCCAGAACGTAATCAACATTGATGCCCGCTTCTTTCATCGCGTCTGCCTGCGGAATGGTACGCGGGAAGCCGTCCAACAGGAAACCATTACGGCAGTCTTCCTGAGCAATGCGCTCTTTAACCAGCGCGATCACCAGTTCGTCGGTGACCAGTTTGCCAGCATCCATAATGTCTTTTGCTTGTTTACCCAGCTCGGAGCCAGATTTGACCGCAGCACGCAGCATATCGCCAGTGGAGATTTGCGGAATACCATATTTCTCCATGATGAACTGAGCCTGAGTCCCTTTCCCCGCGCCCGGAGCGCCAAGCAGAATGATACGCATTGCGAAAATCCCCTTAAAATGTGTCGATTTTTTTGAAAAAGCGATAAACGATACCACCAACAGGCGATTGCCTCAAGAAAGGCACCTGAGGCTGAAACGGTTAATGGCGAGATAATTTGCGGAAAGTGCAGATGATGAAAAGAAAAATGCCGGATGACACAAAGGTCATCCGGCATGACATCAGGAAACCAGCAGCTGGTTCATACGACGAATAAACAGGTTCGGATCTTCCAGCGTGCCGCGTTCTGCCAGCAGCGCCTGATCCAGCAGCAGTTCTACCCACTCGCTGAACTTGGCTTCATCTTCAGTATCTGCCGCACGTTTCACCAGTACGTGATCCGGGTTCAGTTCGAAGATGTATTTCACTTCTGGCACTTTCTGGCCCGCCGCAGCGAACAGTTTCGCCATCTGAGTGCTCATTTCGTCCGCGTCGGTCGAAACGATCGCTGGCGTATCGGTCAGACGGTGAGTCAGACGGACATCTTTCACGCGCTCGCCGAGCAGAGCTTTCACGCGGTCGATGAACGGAGTCAGTGCTTTCTCCGCTTCTTTCGCGCTCTCATCAACTTCGTCAGCCAGTTTTTCCAGCGACTCGTCAACTTTAGACACCGACTGGAACGGTTTACCGTCGAACTCAGTCAGATAGTTCATCATCCACTCATCGATGCGGTCGGAAAGCAGCAGAACTTCGATGCCTTTCTTACGCAGCAGTTCCAGGTGCGGGCTGCTCTTCGCTGCCGCATAGCTGTCTGCAGTGATGTAGTAGATTTTCTCCTGCCCTTCTTTCATGCGGGAAACGTAGTCTTCCAGAGACACGGTCTGCGCAGAAGAATCGGTATAAGTAGAAGCAAAACGCAGCAGTTTGGCGATCGCTTCCTGGTTAGCGAAATCTTCCGCCGGACCTTCTTTCAGTACCAGGCCAAACTGTTGCCAGAAGGTCTGGTATTTTTCCGCGTCGTCTTTCGCCAGTTTTTCCAGCATTTGCAGCACACGCTTGGTCAGCGCATTGCGCAGGTTACGCGTTACCGTGCTGTCCTGGAGGATTTCACGGGAAACGTTCAGCGGCAGATCGCTGGAGTCAATCAGACCACGCACGAAGCGCAGATAGTTCGGCATGAACTGTTCAGCGTCGTCCATGATAAACACGCGTTGAACGTACAGTTTCAGGCCGTGTTTATGATCACGGTTCCACATATCCCATGGAGCCTGGGACGGGATGTACAGCAGGCTGGTGTACTCCTGCTTACCTTCAACGCGGTTGTGGCTCCAGGTCAGCGGATCGTTAAAGTCGTGGGCGATGTGTTTGTAGAACTCTTTATACTCTTCATCGGTGATTTCCGACTTGTTACGAGTCCACAGCGCCTGCGCTTTGTTGATTTTTGCCCAGGAGATAACGGTTTCGCCATCTTTCTCTTCGCGTTTTTCGATCTCTACCGGCAGCGCGATATGGTCGGAGTATTTGCTGATGATGGAACGCACGCGCCAGTCATCGAGGAACTCGTCTTCGCCTTCACGCAGATGCAGGGTGATTTCAGTACCACGATCTTCTTTGGTGATGTCGGCAACGGTATATTCACCTTCGCCAGCCGATTCCCAGAAGACGCCGTTTTCTGGTTTTTCGCCTGCCGCGCGAGTACGCACGGTCACTTTGTCGGCCACGATAAACGCAGAGTAGAAACCAACACCAAACTGACCGATCAGCTGGCTGTCTTTCGCCTGGTCAGAACCCAGGGATTCGAGGAATGATTTGGTACCGGATTTAGCGATAGTCCCCAGATGGTCAATCACTTCGTCGCGGGTCATCCCCACGCCGTTATCGGAGATGGTCAGCGTGCGCTTGTCTTTATCGAAAGAGACACGAACGCGCAGTTCGCCATCACCTTCGTACAGGTCCGGGTTAGATAGCGCACGGAAACGCAGCTTGTCCGCCGCATCGGAGGCGTTAGAGATAAGCTCACGCAGGAAGATTTCTTTATTGGAATAGAGAGAATGGATCATCAGGTGCAGAAGCTGTTTCACTTCTGACTGAAAACCACGAGTTTCTTGTCCTTTCATGTAGGTCTACCTCAATAATGCCATTTTAAGGTTAAAAACAGGATGAGGGAGAGATGGGGACAAGGGAGAATAATTTCAAGCGAGAGCAGGTGCTCCTGCTCTCGTTTGCTTAAAAACGAATCTTATGACGCCCGGCGAGGGAGTGTGACAGCGTGGTGCCATCGACCATTTCCAGTTCGCCGCCAACCGGTACGCCATGAGCGATTCGGCTGGCTTCCACGTCATATTGCGCGCAAAGCTCGGCAATGTAGTTAGCGGTAGCTTCACCTTCAACCGTGGGATTGGTGGCGAGGATCACTTCAGTGATTTTTTCCTCTGCCAGACGCTGTTCCAGACGATCAAGCCCGATATCATCCGGACCGATGCCGTCCAGCGGTGACAGATGCCCCATCAACACAAAATAACGACCAGAAAACTGCCCCGTCTGCTCAATGGCGTAGATGTCCGCCGGACTCTCCACCACACAGATTTGACCGTTTTCCTGACGACGCGGATTCGAACAGATGTTACAGACTTCCTGTTCGGTGAAAGTGCGGCAATCGGCGCAGTGGCCGATTTCCGACATCGCCCGGGTGAGCGCCTGCGCCAGACGCATCCCGCCGCTACGATCGCGCTGAAGCAGCGTGAACGCCATACGCTGCGCCGACTTCGGGCCAACGCCCGGCAGACAGCGCAGTGCTTCCATAAGCTGTGTTAACAGCGGGCTGGTTTGCATCAGAACGGCATCTTAAAGCCAGGCGGCAGCTGCATTCCGGAGGATACAGAGGCCATTTTTTCTTTCTGCGTTTCTTCAATACGACGTGCTGCGTCGTTGAATGCTGCAGCCACCAGGTCTTCCAGCATCTCTTTGTCGTCTTCCAGCAGGCTCGGGTCGATCTCTACGCGACGGCAGTTGTGTGCACCGTTGATGGTCACTTTTACCAGACCTGCGCCAGATTCGCCGGTAACTTCCAGCTGCGCGATCTCTTCCTGCATTTTCTGCATTTTTTCTTGCATCTGCTGGGCTTGCTTCATCAGGTTACCCAGACCGCCTTTACCAAACATAGGTTTCTCTCTCAATCACGTTAAGGATGACGAACGTAAGCTGTGCTTACGATCAAATGGGGCGGATACTTTCTTCATCCAGCTCCGCATCGAAAAACCGACGCAGGGTCTGAATATTATTATCCGCAATAATGGACTCGCGCGCCTGCGAAAGTTTTTCTTCGTATATCGCCTGACGCCACTCCAGCGGCGTACGCACCGCGGGATTATCATCTTCAACGATAGTCAGTTCAACCGTTGAACCTTTTAACATGCTCAACGCTTCAGCCAGTTTTTGCTGTGCACCGCGGTTGTTCAAATGCCGCTGAGAGGAGCGCAAATGCAGACATACTGCGTTGTCGCTCTCCTCTTTCCAGGCATTTAACGCCACCTGTTCGACCAGTTTTGGTAGCGAAAGTTGGCTCACCTGTGCCGCCCACGGGTCGCGCTCAATGGCTTCTGCCGCTAGCTTCGCCGCCAGTTCCGGCGTTTTTTCATGTTCCAGCGCTTTTTTCAGCGCCTTCGGCGTGGCGACCACTTCTTTTTGCTGCATCACCGGAGTGGTCGCCTTCCAGCGATACGCTTCTTTTTTGGCTGGCGCTTTTTCCAGCGCCGATGGCACCGGACGCGCCTGAACGCGATCGGTGACCGAAGCCAGTCTTTCCAGCGCAGCGTTATTCACCGGCCGCGCGCGGGTAGCGGCTGCCGGTTCACTCTTTTTTGCTTTGGTTGCTCCCTGCACGCGCTGCAACTGCTGGCGCGCCGCCAGCACCTGGCTGGTGGTTTCCGGGAGCGGTACAGTCGGTGCCTGCTGCGGCGCTGATTGCGGCGGCACCAGGGTTGGCGTCATTACTGCCGTTGGCGCGACGGGTGCAAAGGACTGGCGTGGCACTTCTGGCTCAGGCAGCGGCATACGCGGATGGAACGCCAGCGCGCGCAGCAGCGTCATCTCAACGCCCATGCGGCGGTCCGGCGCATACGGTAATTCTTTGCGACCAATCAACAGCGTCTGATAGTAAAGCTGAATATCCGTCGGCGGTATGGTGCGCGCCAGTTCACGCATCCGCAGCTCGATGGCGGCCATGTCGTTGCCAAGTGCAGCAGGCGAAAGTTGTACCATCGCAATACGATGCAACAAGCCGAGCATTTCCACCAGCAACGCTTCCCACTCGATACCACGGGCAGCGGCTTCATTAATCAGTGCCATTACGCGCTCGCCGTTGCCCTCGACCATCGCTTCAACCAGCGACAGCGCCTGATCGTCGTCAAGCGTACCCAGCATCGCACTGACCGCCTGGGTTGAAACCTGGCCGTCACCGCTGGCAATCGCCTGGTCGGTCAGACTTAAGGCATCTCGCAGGCTGCCTTCAGCGGCGCGCGCCAACAATTGCAGCGCCCGCGGCTCGTGAGCGATATGTTCTTCATTGAGGATGTGCTCAAGCTGATGGCGAATTTGCTCGACATCCAGCGCCTTGAGATGAAATTGCAGACAGCGTGACAAAATCGTCACCGGCAATTTCTGTGGATCGGTCGTCGCCAGCAGAAACTTAACGTGCTCCGGCGGCTCTTCAAGGGTTTTTAACAGTGCGTTAAAGCTGTGGCGCGACAGCATATGCACTTCGTCGATCAGATAAACTTTGAAACGACCACGCGCCGGAGCGTACTGGACGTTATCCAGCAGGTCGCGGGTATCTTCAACTTTGGTGCGCGAGGCGGCGTCGATTTCAATCAGATCGACAAAGCGCCCCTGCTCGATTTCACGACAGTTATCGCACACGCCGCACGGCGTCGCGGTAATGCCGGTTTCGCAGTTTAGCCCCTTCGCCAGCAGTCGGGCGATAGAGGTTTTTCCGACGCCACGGGTGCCGGAAAAAAGATAAGCATGATGAATACGCCCTAACGACAAGCCGTTCGCCAGTGCGGTCAGCACATGTTCCTGGCCGACGACGTCAGCAAAGGTTTGTGGGCGCCATTTTCGGGCTAAAACCTGATAACTCATTGGCAGGCTCTGAAACGCTGGAAGGTGGATTCACGAAGGGGTAATGCTAACACAGCCCCGTCAGAACGGCGAGGCTGAATGCACATCTTGTGCTGTCCGTAGCGTGGGCAGCACAAGACTGGCGATAATTAATGGCCCGGGAACGGGACAAGGCTGTAGCTGGTAATGCCCTGTTTTTCGAGACGCTGTTCGCCGCCGAGATCGAACAGGTTGATAATGAACGCAGCGTCAGCCACTTCACCACCCAGACGACGGATCAGTTTAACGGTCGCTTCGATAGTGCCGCCGGTTGCCAGCAGATCGTCCACCACCAGAACTTTGTCGCCCGGTTTGATGGCATCAACGTGGATTTCCAGCTGATCGGTGCCGTATTCCAGGTCGTAATTTTCACTGATGGTTTCACGCGGCAGTTTGCCCGGTTTACGGACCGGTACAAAGCCAACGCCCAGACCCAGAGCTACCGGAGCGCCAAACAAGAAGCCACGCGCTTCGGTGCCGACAACTTTGGTAATGCCCGCATTTTTGTAACGCTCAACCAGCAAGTCGATGCTGAGAGCGTAAGCTTTCGGGTCTTCCAGTAAGCTGGTGACATCGCGGAAAAGAATGCCGGGTTTTGGGTAGTCCTGAATGCTTTTGATGCTATTTTTGAGATACTCAAGCTGCTGTGCAGTCGCGGTCATAAGTGTATGCCTGCTTGTTACGGTGGTACTCACGGCGCGTTTTAAACGTATCAAAAGTAACTGTTGTTTAACCTTTGACCGCCTGCGCCTGTGCTCGAAAACGCCAGAATGTACTGGCTGTACGCAATAATTGCAACTGCGATTGTTGTGCTTCAGTGCTTTTCTTGCTTTTCATCAATCACCGGAATTCGCCACATATAGAAAAGCAAACAGGCGAGAATTACCAGCAACATGATGCGCACCCATGGCATCTGGACGAACCACAGAGAAATGGCAAACGTGAGCAAAATAAGCAAAATCGCCCGCGGTTTGACGCCGCGCGGCATCGCATGATGTTTCTGCCAGAAACGTAGATAGCTGCCAAACCATGAGCGGTACAGCAACCAGGCGTGAAAGCGCGGGGAAGAACGGGCAAAGCACCAGGCCGCCAGCAGGATAAACGGCGTCGTCGGTAATACCGGTAATACCACGCCCAGCGTACCCAGCACTACCGCCAGCCAGCCAATGATGATTAAAATGATTCGTTGCATATTGAGTGTTGTCAGCTTACAGAGTGGCTACTTTAGCATAACAATTATCATTTTCATTGAGGTCTTATCGTGAAAACCGCCCTGCTGCTGGAAAAACTGGAAGGACAGCTCGCTACGCTGCGTCAGCGTTGTGCCCCGGTGTCACAGTTCGCCACGCTAAGTGCTCGTTTCGACAGGCATCTTTTTCAGACTCGTGCGACAACACTACAGGCTTGTCTCGACGAGGCGGGCGATAATCTGGCTGCGCTTCGTCATGCAGTTGAGCAGCAACAGCTGCCGCAAGTGGCCTGGCTGGCGGAACATCTGGCGGCACAACTGGAAGCCATCGCGCGTGAAGCCTCCGCCTGGTCATTGCGCGAGTGGGACAGTGCGCCACCGAAAATTGCCCGCTGGCAGCGTAAACGTATTCAGCATCAGGATTTTGAGCGGCGGCTACGTGAGATGGTTGCCGAACGCAGAGTCCGCCTGGCGCGGGTGACCGATCTCGTGGAACAGCAAACGCTGCATCGTGAAGTGGAAGCCTATGAAGCGCGCCTGGCACGCTGCCGCCATGCGCTGGAAAAAATCGAAAACAGGCTAGCGCGCTTAACCCGCTAGCAATGGAAAGAGTATGTCACTTGAAAATGCCCCTGACGATGTCAAACTGGCTGTCGATTTGATTGTGCTGCTGGAGGAAAATCAGATCCCTGCCAGTACCGTGCTGCGCGCGCTGGATATTGTAAAGCGTGATTATGAAAAGAAATTAACGCACGATGATGAGGCAGAAAAGTGAGAAATAAATGGGGCCGCTAAATGTCCCCTAAGATTGCGGGCAAACGCAAAACTGCCTGATGCGTTACGCTTATCAGGCCTACACCGCTCCTGCAATATATTGAATTCTTGCGGTTTCGTAGGCCGGATAAGGCGGTCACGCCGCATCCGGCATGAACAACGCGCACTTTGTCAGTAATCTCGGGGCAACTAAATGTCGCCCCCTTTGGTTATTACCCAACCGCTGGTGTCGGATCGTCGCCTTTGTAGTCGCGTTTTACTTCCGTCACCTCATCGCCCTTCTCGTTGTGCAGATGCACTTCAAGCTGGTTAAAGGCAATGTTGATGTCGTTTTCACGGCACAGCTGATCGATAGTACGGTTCAGCTCATCGACAGTACGGCTACGGTCACGCAGTTCACGCACATACAGACGCAGCTCATGATCCAACGTGCTGGCACCAAATGCCGTAAAGAAGACTTCCGGCATTGGTTCGTGCATCACCCTTGGGTGCTCAGTCGCCGCCTTCAGTAACACTTTACGCACTTTTTCCAGATCGGAGCCATAGGCCACGCCGAGACGGATCACCAGACGCGTAGTAGTGTCAGTCAACGACCAGTTGATCAGACGCTCGGTAACAAACGCTTTGTTCGGGATGATCACTTCTTTGCGATCGAAATCGGTAATCGTTGTCGCACGAATACGGATCTTACTTACCGTCCCCGAGAAGCTACCAATGGTTACCGTATCGCCAATACGCACCGGACGTTCGAACAGAATGATCAAACCGGAGACGAAGTTACCGAAAATTTCTTGTAAACCAAAACCAAGACCTACGGATAATGCTGCGGCCAGCCACTGGAGTTTATCCCAAGAGACGCCCAGCGATCCGAACACCGTCATCGCACCAACGGCAATAATGATGTAGTTAAGGATGGTAGTAATGGCATACGACGCGCCCTGGCGCATATTCAGTCGCGAGAGCACCAGCACTTCCAGTAAACCAGGCAGGTTGCGAATCAACGCCCAGGCCACCATTGAGGCGATAATCGCAAACAACAGACTGCCCATGGTGACGTTTTTCACCACCGCAGCGCCAGCTTCAGTGCCGTTGTAATGCCAGAGCGTGATGCTGTCGAGATAGCTGAACACGGTGATCAAATCGGACCAAATTGCCCAGAACATGACACCGAACAGCGCAAACATCAGCAACATGGTAATACGCAGCGTCTGCTGGTTAACTTGCTCCAGTGCAATGGTGGGTTCTTCCGGCGGTTCGGCACCTTCTGCGCCCTCTTTCACCAGATTCTGCCGACGCGCCAGCGCACGACGCCAGGCGATACGCCGCGCCGCTACGCTTAAGCCGCGCAATACCGTCTGGTAGAGCAAGTTCCAGATGATCACCAGATAAACGGTTTCAATCCAACGCCCGGAGAGGCGCAGCGTGGTGTAGAAATAACCCGTGGCAGTCAGCACCATCAATGCAATCGGGATAATCGACAGCACGGTAATGGTGACTAGTCGCATGGTGTGCGACTCTTTATCACGCCAGCTTTCGCGGCACATTGGCCATACCAGGAAGGCAATCAGCAGCAGGTTGAAGAAAATCATCGCCTGCCCCAGCACATCATCCATCAGATGCAGCGGGGAAAGTTCTGCCACCACAGACCAGAAATGGATAGGCAGCAACGCGAGACTGATGCGGACAATTTGCCGACGCCAGTGGCTGGTCTGCTGCTCCGGCATGCCGAAGTGACGCACGGCAACGCCATTTTTCTCCAGTACCTTCCAGCACAGGCCAAACACCAGCCAGAAAATCGCCAGTTTTTTACTGAACGACCATAGCAGTTCGCTGATGTTGAGCTGCATGGTCAACAGAATCAGGCCAACCGCGAGAATAATCAGGCACACCGGCAGCGCGCGGATCAGGTCGATAAGGATCGCTTTTGGTGTGTTGAGCTGGCTATCGTTACGCAGGGAACCCACAGCGGAAGCCAGTTTCTGTTGATACGCTTTCAGCCAGCCCAGACGCCAGTGGATCAGCCCGGCAATCAACAGCAGCGGCAAACCGGCGAGGAAAGCGATAAAAACGGCAGGCCAGGCTTTTTCCCAGTTCACCGTGATTTTCATCGACTTAAATTCATCTTTCAGGCTTTGCGGGAACGCTTTGATCCAGTCCCAGTCCATTGGACGGTTACTGTTCACCCAAAAGATTTGCTGAGTCAGGATGGATTTCAGGTTTTTCGATACGCTCATTAACTGCTGCTGGTTGATTTGCAGGTTAATGGCCATCATCAGCTGGTTACCCAACTGTTTGTTGAGTTGATCCAGCAATTCGCGACGCATATCAACCACTTGCAATAACGCATCGTGAACTTCGCTGTTGACTTCGTTGGTGTGACCTTCTTCCAGTTTGTTGACGAACGCATCGCTCTGGAAGAGTGCATCACGCTGCTGGTTAACTTCAAACTGTTCGAGACGCAAATCCGCGATGCGGTTGGTCATGTTTTCCAGTTCATCCGCCGAGGGCAGCGTTTGTTGTTGCTGGTAAAGGATACGAGACAACAGCAGGCTGCCCTTCAGGACGGCAATCTGCTCTTTAATATTGCGTTCCGATTGCAGCGCCCGCTCCAGCCAGTTTTTGACTTTAATGTTTTGCTGCATCAACTGATTACCGTTTTCAGTCGCGGTAATCAGACGCTGACTTAACTGCTGGTTAATTTCCAGTTCCTGTTTCACCAGCGGATTAGCCTGAATACGCGCGGCTTCATCCGGGGAGACGGCTTCCTGCGCCGTTTTTTCAGTTAAAGTCAGGCGCTTGCTGTTTACCGCTTCTTGCAACAGCTGCAACTGGTGCTCCAGACGGGCGCTGTTCGCCGTCACGTAATCACGTTGCTTTTGCAAGGTATCCTGCAAGACGGTGTTCCCTTCCAGGCTTTTACGCTGCTGGTCAATCTCCGCATTCAGCAACGCCTGCTGAGCCTGCATTAACACTTTCTGGCTGGGACGTAAGGCAGTCTCGCCGACATCAGTCCCATCCAGACGACTGCGAATTTGTTGCAGCTGCTGCGAAGCGTTATACATCGCATTTTGCACGCGTTCGGGCTGCGTCTGTAACGAAACCAGCAGGCTGTTATAAGACGCCAGATCGTTTTGTGCGTTTTGCAAATCGTCCAGCGCCTGGGCAACGCGAGTTTCCAGCTGGCGCAACGAAAGCGTACTCAGAATTTTGCGCGTTTCTTCGTCGTTATCGACATCGCTAAGTGCTGTTAACGCCGCGGTCGCCTGGCGCATTTTTTCCGGCGCTTCAGCGACTTTTTGCCGTAGCTGAACTGTCTCTTCTTTTATGCGATCGATTTTATCGAGGGTGGCTAATGTATCTGTCAGATCCTGCTGCACCAGTTTGTCCTGAGCAGAAAGATCTTTTTGTTTATTTAGTGAGTCAAGTTGCGCCTGCAGGTCCGCTTTTGTCGGCAGATCACCATTCGATGACGCCCGCGCAAACGCCGTGTTCTGGCATAACAAGACAAAAACAAAAGCAATAAATGCTGAAAAAACAAAATGTCGTGATCGTTTGTAATACTGGAACATAGTCATGATGAATGAAGGTTTCTGAACCTGAAGAACGACCTGAAAAAGTCAAACCGCAAGAATATCACGACGCAGTGAACCAGAATAGCAACGACGAAAATGTCCAAGAAAAATCCTGGAGTCAGATTCAGGGTTATTCGTTAGTGGCAGGATTACGAAGCGTGGGGCACAGGAGATACATCTCCAGTAAGATGGCGACGTAATCGCGGGCTTCTTTTTTAAGATCAAAAGATTGCGGGGCAAAGAGCCAGTTTTCCATCAGGCCGGAAATATAGCCGCGCATAATAATTGCTGCCCGACGCGTCATTAAATCCGCAGGCAACATTTTCGCTTCAATACAATGTTTTAACGTTTGTTCTATACGGTCATAACTTTCCAGACAGAGATTACGTTGTGCCTGTTGCACAACAGCCATTTCTCCGACAAATTCGCATTTGTGGAATATAATCTCCATCAATAATCGACGTCGTTCTTCTGTCACCGTGGATTCAAGAACATGAATTAATATCTCTCTTAATACTGAGAGTGGATCGCCAGGGAATTTTGCCTGATACTCAAGCTCTAGTTCACCAATATTGGATTCTGACAGTTCCCAGATCTCACTGAACAAATCCGACTTGTCTTTAAAATGCCAGTAGATTGCACCGCGCGTAACGCCAGCTGCTTTTGCAATCTCGCCCAGCGAGGTGGATGATACCCCCTGCTGTGAGAAAAGACGTAGAGCCACATCGAGGATGTGTTGGCGCGTTTCTTGCGCTTCTTGTTTGGTTTTTCGTGCCATATGTTCGTGAATTTACAGGCGTTAGACTTACATACATTTGTGAATGTATGTACCATAGCACGACGATAATATAAACGCAGCAATGGGGTTATTAACTTTTGACCATTGACCAATTTGAAATCGGACACTCGAGGTTTACATATGAACAAAAACAGAGGGTTTACGCCTCTGGCGGTCGTTCTGATGCTCTCAGGCAGCTTAGCCCTAACAGGATGTGACGACAAACAGGCCCAACAAGGTGGCCAGCAGATGCCCGCCGTTGGCGTAGTAACAGTCAAAACTGAACCTCTGCAGATCACAACCGAGCTTCCAGGTCGCACCAGTGCCTACCGGATCGCAGAAGTTCGTCCTCAAGTTAGCGGGATTATCCTGAAGCGTAATTTCAAAGAAGGTAGCGACATCGAAGCTGGTGTCTCTCTCTATCAGATTGATCCTGCGACCTATCAGGCGACATACGACAGTGCGAAAGGTGATCTGGCGAAAGCCCAGGCTGCAGCCAATATCGCGCAATTGACGGTGAATCGTTATCAGAAACTGCTCGGTACTCAGTACATCAGTAAGCAAGGGTACGATCAGGCTCTGGCTGATGCGCAACAGGCGAATGCTGCGGTAAGTGCGGCGAAAGCTGCCGTTGAAACTGCGCGGATCAATCTGGCTTACACCAAAGTCACCTCTCCGATTAGCGGTCGCATTGGTAAGTCGAACGTGACGGAAGGCGCATTGGTACAGAACGGTCAGGCGACTGCGCTGGCAACCGTGCAGCAACTTGATCCGATCTACGTTGATGTGACCCAGTCCAGCAACGACTTCCTGCGCCTGAAACAGGAACTGGCGAATGGCACGCTGAAACAAGAGAACGGCAAAGCCAAAGTGTCGCTGATCACCAGTGACGGCATTAAGTTCCCGCAGGACGGTACGCTGGAATTCTCTGACGTTACCGTTGATCAGACCACTGGGTCTATCACCCTACGCGCTATCTTCCCGAACCCGGATCACACTCTGCTGCCGGGTATGTTCGTGCGCGCACGTCTGGAAGAAGGGCTTAATCCAAACGCTATTTTAGTCCCGCAACAGGGCGTAACCCGTACGCCGCGTGGTGATGCCACCGTACTGGTAGTTGGCGCGGATGACAAAGTGGAAACCCGTCCGATCGTTGCAAGCCAGGCTATTGGCGATAAGTGGTTGGTGACAGAAGGTCTGAAAGCAGGCGATCGCGTAGTAATAAGTGGGCTGCAGAAAGTGCGTCCTGGTGTCCAGGTAAAAGCACAAGAAGTTACCGCTGATAATAACCAGCAAGCCACAAGCGGTGCTCAGCCTGAACAGTCCAAGTCTTAACTTAAACAGGAGCCGTTAAGACATGCCTAATTTCTTTATCGATCGCCCGATTTTTGCGTGGGTGATCGCCATTATCATCATGTTGGCAGGGGGGCTGGCGATCCTCAAACTGCCGGTGGCGCAATATCCTACGATTACACCGCCGGCAGTAACGATCTCCGCCTCCTACCCCGGCGCTGATGCGAAAACAGTGCAGGACACGGTGACACAGGTTATCGAACAGAATATGAACGGTATCGATAACCTGATGTACATGTCCTCTAACAGTGACTCCACGGGTACCGTGCAGATCACCCTGACCTTTGAGTCTGGTACTGATGCGGATATCGCGCAGGTTCAGGTGCAGAACAAACTGCAGCTGGCGATGCCGTTGCTGCCGCAAGAAGTTCAGCAGCAAGGGGTGAGCGTTGAGAAATCATCCAGCAGCTTCCTGATGGTTGTCGCCGTTATCAACACCGATGGCACCATGACGCAGGAGGATATCTCTGACTACGTAGCGGCGAATATGAAAGATGCCATCAGCCGTACGTCGGGCGTGGGTGATGTTCAGTTGTTCGGTTCACAGTACGCGATGCGTATCTGGATGAACCCGAATGAGCTGAACAAATTCCAGCTAACGCCGGTTGATGTCATTACCGCCATCAAAGCGCAGAACGCCCAGGTTGCGGCGGGTCAGCTCGGTGGTACGCCGCCGGTGAAAGGCCAACAGCTTAACGCCTCTATTATTGCTCAGACGCGTCTGACCTCTACTGAAGAGTTCGGCAAAATCCTGCTGAAAGTGAATCAGGATGGTTCCCGCGTACTGCTGCGTGATGTGGCGAAGATTGAGCTAGGTGGTGAGAACTACGACATCATCGCAGAGTTTAACGGCCAACCGGCTTCCGGTCTGGGGATCAAGCTGGCGACCGGTGCAAACGCGCTGGATACCGCTGCGGCAATCCGTGCTGAACTGGCGAAGATGGAACCGTTCTTCCCGTCGGGTCTGAAAATTGTTTACCCGTACGACACCACGCCGTTCGTGAAAATCTCTATTCACGAAGTGGTTAAAACGCTGGTCGAAGCGATCATCCTCGTGTTCCTGGTTATGTATCTGTTCCTGCAGAACTTCCGCGCGACGTTGATT
This sequence comes from Shigella sp. SIG6, assembly GCF_053555815.1. Lineage (NCBI taxonomy): Bacteria > Pseudomonadati > Pseudomonadota > Gammaproteobacteria > Enterobacterales > Enterobacteriaceae > Shigella > Shigella sp. SIG6. The sequence goes on from NZ_JBQZXC010000018.1 coordinate 37,218, forward strand.
CCGACCATTGCCGTACCGGTGGTATTGCTCGGGACCTTTGCCGTCCTTGCCGCCTTTGGCTTCTCGATAAACACGCTAACAATGTTCGGGATGGTGCTCGCCATCGGCTTGTTGGTGGATGACGCTATCGTTGTGGTAGAAAACGTGGAGCGTGTTATGGCGGAAGAAGGTTTGCCGCCAAAAGAAGCTACCCGTAAGTCGATGGGGCAGATTCAGGGCGCTCTGGTCGGTATCGCGATGGTACTGTCGGCGGTATTCGTACCGATGGCCTTCTTTGGCGGTTCTACTGGTGCTATCTATCGTCAGTTCTCTATTACCATTGTTTCAGCAATGGCGCTGTCGGTACTGGTAGCGTTGATCCTGACTCCGGCTCTTTGTGCCACCATGCTGAAACCGATTGCCAAAGGCGATCACGGGGAAGGTAAAAAAGGCTTCTTCGGCTGGTTTAACCGCATGTTCGAGAAGAGCACGCACCACTACACCGACAGCGTAGGCGGTATTCTGCGCAGTACGGGGCGTTACCTGGTGCTGTATCTGATCATCGTGGTCGGCATGGCCTATCTGTTCGTGCGTCTGCCAAGCTCCTTCTTGCCAGATGAGGACCAGGGCGTATTTATGACCATGGTTCAGCTGCCAGCAGGTGCAACGCAGGAACGTACGCAGAAAGTGCTCAATGAGGTAACGCATTACTATCTGACCAAAGAAAAGAACAACGTTGAGTCGGTGTTCGCCGTTAACGGCTTCGGCTTTGCGGGACGTGGTCAGAATACCGGTATTGCGTTCGTTTCCTTGAAGGACTGGGCCGATCGTCCGGGCGAAGAAAACAAAGTTGAAGCGATTACCATGCGTGCAACACGCGCTTTCTCGCAAATCAAAGATGCGATGGTTTTCGCCTTTAACCTGCCCGCAATCGTGGAACTGGGTACTGCAACCGGCTTTGACTTTGAGCTGATTGACCAGGCTGGCCTTGGTCACGAAAAACTGACTCAGGCGCGTAACCAGCTGCTTGCAGAAGCAGCGAAGCACCCTGATATGCTGACCAGCGTACGTCCAAACGGTCTGGAAGATACCCCGCAGTTTAAGATTGATATCGACCAGGAAAAAGCGCAGGCGCTGGGTGTTTCTATCAACGACATTAACACCACTCTGGGCGCTGCATGGGGCGGTAGCTATGTGAACGACTTTATCGACCGCGGTCGTGTGAAGAAAGTTTACGTCATGTCAGAAGCGAAATACCGTATGCTGCCGGATGATATCGCCGACTGGTATGTTCGTGCTGCTGATGGTCAGATGGTGCCATTCTCGGCGTTCTCCTCTTCTCGTTGGGAGTACGGTTCGCCGCGTCTGGAACGTTACAACGGCCTGCCATCCATGGAAATCTTAGGCCAGGCGGCACCGGGTAAAAGTACCGGTGAAGCAATGGAGCTGATGGAACAACTGGCGAGCAAACTGCCTACCGGTGTTGGCTATGACTGGACGGGGATGTCCTATCAGGAACGTCTCTCCGGCAACCAGGCACCTTCACTGTACGCGATTTCGTTGATTGTCGTATTCCTGTGTCTGGCGGCGCTGTACGAGAGCTGGTCGATTCCGTTCTCCGTTATGCTGGTCGTTCCGCTGGGGGTTATCGGTGCGTTGCTGGCTGCCACCTTCCGTGGCCTGACCAATGACGTTTACTTCCAAGTAGGACTGCTCACAACCATTGGGTTGTCGGCGAAGAACGCGATACTTATCGTCGAATTCGCCAAAGACTTGATGGATAAAGAAGGTAAAGGTCTGATTGAAGCGACGCTTGATGCGGTGCGGATGCGTTTACGTCCGATCCTGATGACCTCGCTGGCGTTTATCCTCGGCGTTATGCCGCTGGTTATCAGTACTGGTGCTGGTTCCGGCGCGCAGAACGCAGTAGGTACCGGTGTAATGGGCGGGATGGTGACCGCAACGGTACTGGCAATCTTCTTCGTTCCGGTATTCTTTGTGGTGGTTCGCCGCCGCTTTAGCCGCAAGAATGAAGATATCGAGCACAGCCATACTGTCGATCATCATTGATACAACATGTAATCACTAAGGCCGCGTAAGCGGCCTTTTTTATGCATAACCTACGAACATTAAGGAGTAATTGAACTACCAACTCAGGATCTCATACGAAAACCAGTATTAACCACGTATAAAATTCATAAAAAATACTGATTGTTAGTTAATTTATATTAAGTAGCGCTAATAGATTTAATAATCCATAATCATTTAGAGGCTATTCTTAATTATTTGCGGTAATTCTTTATTCATTCCTCGGTTATTACGTCATATTCAGAGCAATCCTGGTATTAGTGTCACCAATTTCATCTGGCGATAATCCTGAAATGTTATGAACAGTTCGAGCAAACTGCTTTTACCTGCTGCGGGTTAGTGCTAGTATGAAAAAGTGAGTCCTGTCCCGATTCCTTCCTAATTGTAATGTTTCGTAATAATGCGATGAAAACCTGCAAAGAGTGGCTTATAGTTAAGCTAACAAACGAGAGGGCAAGTCCAGGTCAGTAAGTTTTTTCCATCCCGAAAGGTGTCCGTTAGTTCAACCACTAAGAAGGGGACGCGTTATGGATGAATACTCACCCAAAAGACATGATATCGCACAGCTTAAGTTTCTCTGTGAAACCCATGTATCATGACTGTCTTGCAAACCTTGAAGAAAGCAATCATGGCTGGGTTAACGACCCAACCTCGGCGATCAACCTCCAGTTGAATGAACTGATTGAGCATATTGCGACCTTCGCACTTAATTACAAAATTAAGTATAATGAAGACAATAAGCTCATTGAGCAGATCGACGAATATCTGGATGACACCTTTATGTTGTTCAGCAGTTATGGTATTAATATGCAGGCTCTTCAGAAATGGCGGAAGTCAGGTAATCGACTATTCCGTTGTTTTGTCAATGCGACGAAAGAGAATCCTGCGAGTTTATCTTGTTAGAATTATTACAACCATGGGTAGAAGTATGTCCGAAAAACCTTTAACAAAAACCGATTATTTAATGCGTTTACGTCGTTGCCAGACAATTGACACGCTGGAGCGTGTTATCGAGAAAAATAAATACGAATTATCAGATAATGAACTGGCGGTATTTTACTCAGCCGCAGATCACCGCCTCGCCGAATTGACCATGAATAAACTGTACGACAAGATCCCTTCCTCAGTATGGAAATTTATTCGCTAATAAATAATTCGCTTTCGGAGCTATAACCGGCTGTTTATTAAGAATTTTATACTTTTTCGCCATGAAGACATACCCTATGTGATCTTTATCACACAGATGTAATGAGAACGTTCTCTTCACTGACTTTTCGTCTTACTGTGTTGCCGCATTTTCAGCAACCGGAGGTCAGTAATGAGCACAGAAAAAGAAAAGATGATTGCTGGTGAGTTGTATCGCTCGGCAGATGAGACGTTATCTCGCGATCGCCTGCGCGCTCGTCAGCTTATTCACCGATACAATCATTCCCTGGCGGAAGAGCACACATTACGCCAGCAAATTCTCGCTGATTTATTCGGTCAGGTGACAGAGGCTTATATTGAGCCAACGTTTCGCTGTGATTATGGCTATAACATTTTTCTCGGCAATAATTTTTTCGCCAACTTCGATTGCGTGATGCTTGATGTCTGCCCTATTCGCATCGGTGATAACTGTATGTTGGCACCAGGCGTTCATATCTACACGGCAACACATCCCATCGACCCTGTAGCACGTAATAGCGGTGCTGAACTGGGGAAACCCGTCACCATCGGTAATAACGTCTGGATTGGCGGACGCGCGGTCATTAACCCTGGTGTGACCATTGGTGATAACGTCGTGGTAGCTTCAGGTGCAGTTGTCACAAAAGGTGTCCCGGACAACGTTGTCGTGGGCGGTAATCCAGCCAGAATAATTAAAAAATTGTAATCGGTTTTTCGCAACTGTTATGCAAAATTGTGGTAGATCTGTTACTTCCCCTCTACTATTCCCACGTTAAAATAGGGTGTTCCCTGGAAAGTTGCAGATACCACGAAGGCAAACGATGACCGAAATACAACGCCTGCTGACCGAAACGATTGAGTCTCTGAATACCCGCGAAAAACGCGACAACAAACCCCGCTTTAGTATCAGTTTTATCCGTAAACATCCGGGGCTGTTTATCGGTATGTACGTTGCTTTTTTTGCCACCCTGGCGGTGATGTTGCAGTCCGAAACGCTGTCAGGCTCTGTCTGGCTACTGGTTGTATTATTTATCCTGCTTAATGGTTTCTTCTTTTTCGATGTCTACCCACGCTACCGCTATGAAGATATCGACGTGCTGGATTTCCGCGTTTGCTATAACGGCGAATGGTACAACACGCGCTTTGTACCTGCCGCGCTGGTTGAAGCCATCTTGAACTCTCCGCGTGTCGCGGATGTTCATAAGGAACAACTGCAAAAAATGATCGTCCGTAAAGGTGAACTGTCTTTTTACGATATTTTTACCCTCGCTCGCGCCGAATCAACATCTTAAGTTAGGGTTACATACCAGGCGTAAAGCTCTGCGCCTGGTCAAATGACAATGATCGTTTCCACCCATCACTTCATGAAATACCAGCTCTACCTCCTTATCTCCTGCCAGCCTTTTTCCACAATCAGATATACTTTCCCTACACTGTGTTAATAAGGATATGCTGGTGAGAACACGACATCTGGTCGGCCTTATTTCGGGAGTACTGATTCTTTCAGTATTGCTGCCTGTCGGCTTAAGCATCTGGCTGGCCCATCAGCAGGTAGAAACATCGTTTATTGAAGAGCTGGATACCTATTCCTCCCGCGTCGCTATTCGAGCCAATAAGGTGGCGACACAAGGGAAAGATGCGCTGCAGGAGCTGGAAAGATGGCAAGGCGCTGCCTGTAGCGAAGCCCATCTCATGGAAATACAGTTATCGCTATATTCAGGAAGTGGTTTATATCGATAACAACGTTCTCCAGTGTTCGTCTCTGGAGCATGAAAGTCCGCCCGATACCTTTCCCGAGCCAGGTAAAATTTCGAAAGATGGTTATCGTGTCTGGTTAACATCGCATAACGATTTAGGCATTATCCGTTACATGGTCGCCATGGGAACGGCACATTATGTCGTCATGATCGACCCCGCTTCCTTTATTGATGTCATTCCCTATAGCTCATGGCAAATTGATGCCGCCATTATTGGCAATGCCCATAACGTTGTCATAACCAGCAGCGATGAAATTGCTCAGGGAATTATTACCAGGCTACAAAAAACACCCGGTGAGCATATCGAAAATAATGGGATCATTTACGATATCCTGCCCTTCCCGGAGATGAATATTTCGATCATCACCTGGGCTTCAACGAAAATGTTGCAGAAAGGCTGGCATCGGCAAGTCTTTATTTGGTTACCGCTCGGGTTGGTGATTGGCCTGCTGGCAGCGATGTTTGTGCTGCGTATTTTGCGCCGTATCCAGTCACCGCATCATCGGCTGCAGGATGCTATCGAACATCGTGATATTTGCGTGCACTATCAGCCGATTGTCTCCTTAGCCAATGGCAAAATTGTCGGTGCTGAGGCACTGGCGCGCTGGCCGCAGACAGACGGTAGTTGGTTGTCACCAGATAGTTTTATTCCGCTGGCACAGCAAACGGGCCTTTCTGAGCCATTGACGCTACTGATTATAAGAAGCGTCTTTGAAGATATGGGCGACTGCTTGCGTCAGCATCCACAGCAGCATATTTCGATCAATCTTGAATCCACCGTGCTCACCTCGGAAAAAATCCCGCAATTGCTGCGTGAAATGATCAATCACTATCAGGTTAATCCCAGACAGATCGCGCTTGAACTCACTGAACGCGAGTTTGCCGATCCGAAAACCAGCGCCCCGATAATTTCTCGCTACCGGGAGGCGGGCCATGAAATTTATCTTGATGATTTTGGTACGGGGTATTCAAGTTTAAGTTATTTACAGGATCTGGATGTCGACATTCTGAAGATCGATAAATCTTTCGTTGATGCGCTGGAATATAAAAATGTCACGCCGCATATCATCGAAATGGCAAAAACACTGAAACTGAAAATGGTAGCGGAGGGAATCGAAACCAGTAAACAAGAAGAGTGGCTACGCCAGCATGGCGTGCACTACGGTCAGGGCTGGCTCTACAGCAAGGCATTACCGAAAGAAGATTTCTTACGCTGGGCCGAGCAACATTTGTGAATTTTTGGGCTGACGGCACGCCGCACAGCCCGTCACGCTACCTATTCGTCGATGATTGACTCGAATCCGCCATAGATCATTCGCTTGCCGTCAAACGGCATGGACTCGCCGAACTCTTTCATCCGTGGGTCCGACATCATCTTTTGATTAGCTGCGTCGCGGACCTCTTTTGAAGGGTATTCAATCCAGCTAAAGACAACCTCTTCATTCTCTTCCGCTTTCACCGCCATACGAAAATCGGTCACTTTGCCATCCGGTACATCGCTGGCCCAGCATTCGACAATACGAAGCGCGCCAAACTCTTTAAACAATGGCGCGGCCTTAGCGGCCATTTCCCGATAGGCATCCTTTTTATCGGCAGGAACGGCAACCACAAAACCATCAACATACTTCATCAGACATACCTCCGAAGCGTACTGCGCAGCCAGACAATTCTTGCGACGTCAGTTGTGGTTAAAGTTTAGCCATGCTGGGATTTTTTGACGAAACGGTGGGAGGCAGAAATGGGGGGGGGCCCTGCCAGCTACATCCCGGCACACGCGTCATCTGCCTTGGCTGCTTCCTTCCGGACCTGACCTAGTAAACAGAGTAGCGTTGCGGGAGAACCAACAGAGCCCCCATTGAGAGCGTTGAAAACCAACGCGCAGGCGCATTATCACTGCTGCCCCGGCTAATTGCAACCCATTGCGTGCCAGATGCTGGTTTCTTGCGCAATGCGACTTCACTCGGGCGTTTTTCCAGATTATGCTGAAAAATTACCTCAGGAAGAAAAGATGGAAAAAGAAGATTCATTTCCCCAACGCGTCTGGCAAATCGTCGCCGCTATTCCCGAAGGCTATGTCACCACTTACGGTGATGTGGCGAAACTGGCGGGATCGCCCCGCGCCGCGCGCCAGGTGGGCGGTGTGTTAAAGCGTCTCCCTGAAGGCAGCACCTTACCCTGGCACCGGGTGGTTAATCGCCATGGCACAATTTCGCTAACCGGGCCGGATTTACAGCGTCAGCGACAGGCATTACTGGCAGAAGGTGTGATGGTATCGGGAAGCGGGCAAATCGACTTGCAGCGTTATCGCTGGAACTACTAACCCTCTCCGGGCAGAG